>NZ_JADEUF010000043.1 GCF_015163655.1 Xenorhabdus griffiniae
GTATAGGCGTGATACACTCTGTCTTCCAAATAATAATGGGTTTTATATAAATTGATTGTTTAATGAATGAAAGATTACAAATTTATACTAATTAATATACTTATTAAATTCGCAACAAATTTTTTTAATTTATTTTTTTTATCCAATTAGCGTCAGCATAAGGTATTTGAAAATACTGAATGTAGGCAAAAATTGGAAGATAACGACTACCAGCATTGATGCCTCTACTCATCATTAAAAATGATGAAACCAATGAGGCTCAGAATGAGAGCATCATTATGAATACTGACACACACAAGGCAATATTACACACAGCATTTACTACTGGGCAAAAAGACTCTTCCGTTATTGAAGCTAAATTTCATCGTAATATCAGTCACATGATAGCAGAGCCAGAACCGTGGTTTAAGAACGTTCCTTCGGGCAGTCGTGATTTTGCCAGAATTCGAGCGTTTGCACTGTTCAATCCTATCCTTAATGAAATTATTGCTGAACGCCAGGCACGCCCTGCTCAGCCATACCATAGTGAAACATTAATTCGTCAGTATGCTGAGACGCTCAGGCATGATGTTAGCCGTCCTGATGGATTGGCTCATGCCGGGTATCAGGTAGATAAAGTATTACTGACGGGGGCGACCGGATATATCCATCAAATATTACGCTATTTGATTGGTATTGGATTCTTACCGGCAGCGCTTTCAAAAAGTTCCAATATGGAGGCTGTATCATGGAACGGTTAATCAGAAACGAAACCATGAATTGGATGATTGTTACCAATGGTAAACAGCATTATTCGGTCTGGCCTGTTGAGTATGAAATCCCGCAGGGATGGATGGTCATTGGCAGAACAGGGACGAAAGAAGAATGTTTGAGTTATATTACTAAAATTTGGCAGGAGCCAACAAGATAGACATCGTTAACCAAGTTATGGGCATGTTCCTGCGGGTTCATGCCCGTTTTATTTCGCCAGTAAGTTTCGGTCAGTGAGTCAATTAAGTATGCTATTCGCCTCATTTTGTGAGGCGAATAACGTTGTTATTTGCCTCATTTCATGAGTAGAATGATTAGACTATTGGCGTCATAAGGTGGAATTCAATGTGGATCTGGGAACAAAAAAATTGGCCTAATTTCCAATGGGATGAGCATGTATTGAATCCTATTTTGCGGGAAATTCACTTTAATCAGGGAGTGCTATTAGGAAAATCTGACGTTGAAAGTACAGAGCAAGCAACACTGGATAATCTTCTTGCCAGTATCCTCTATTCCTGTGAAATAGAAGGTGAAAAGTTGAATGCAGCATCAGTACGCTCTTCATTGGCAAATCGATTCGGGATCAGTGAAGCTAAGCCCTATCCAACCAGTGAGCAGACCGATGGTATGGCAGAAATTGCCTTTGATGTGGTGGTGAGATATAACGAATCTCTGACGCTAAATCGCCTTTTGAAATGGCACGAATTGATGTTTCCCGCGGATTATACTTTGTTTAGTCCCATTAAAGGTGGCCAACTGCGGCACGGGGGGATGCAAGTCATCACTGGTAGAATAGATAATCCTATTGTTCATTTTGAAGCGCCACCTGCCGAAAAATTGCAGGGAGAAATGACACAGTTTATTACCTGGTTTAATCAATCCCGTCATGAACTCTATCTTGATCCGATTTTGCGGGCAGCAATCGTACATTTATGGTTTGTCACGTTGCATCCAATGGAAGATGGTAATGGGCGCATTACCCGTTTCTTGACTGATTTAGTATTGGCGCAAGGTGAAAGCCGTTCGATTCGATTTTATGCCATGTCAGTAAGTATTTGTGAACGCCGTAAGCAATATTACGAAATACTGGAACAGACTCAGCGTGGTGATCTGGATATTACCGATTGGATGGTGTGGTTTCTGCAAACACTCAATAGCACCCTTATTGCTAAATTGAAGCAAATTGATGACCTAGTGAAAAAGACTCGATTCTGGCGTCGTGTTGATCAAAGCCAGCTCAGTCAGGAACAAATAAAAGTATTGAACAGAATGTTAGATGCTGATTTTCAACAAGGTATTAATAGCAGCCAATATCAAAAAGTGGCTAAAGTGAGTCGTGCAACCGCGACCCGACATTTAAATCATCTAACAGAACTCGGTTGTTTGGAAAAAGCTGAGGCTGGGGGCCGTAGCACACGTTATATTATTCATCATATTTGAATCTATTTTGGTCAAACTCTTAGGGCGGGAATTCCCGCTCTAAGAGCAATCGAATTAATTTCGCAATCACTTAATACAACCAATCTTTACCCACTTGGTCTGCGGCCAAAATTGCGGCGTAAACTTGTTCTGGTGTCACAACAAATGGCATATTGTGAATGGTTTCACCTTCGGCACAACTTGCGATAGCGACTTGCATGATTTTCTGATGCAGTTTCTCATTATCACGTAAGCCCAATTGCTCCAGTGTGACGGGTAACCCGACCTGTACACAGAAATCGAGCACGGTTTCCAATTCTTCACTTGGGCTATTTTCTAAGATTAATTGTGTCAGAGTTCCAAACGCAACTTTTTCGCCATGATAGAGATGATGACACTCTTCCAGCACGGTAAAGCCATTGTGGATGGCATGAGCTGCTGCTAATCCTGCACTTTCAAAACCAATGCCACTCAAGTAGGTATTCGCTTCCACAATATTTTCAACGGCTGGTGTACTGACACCGGCTTCTACCGCCAGTTTTGCTTTATAACCTTCCGCCAGCAAGGTTTCATAACACAGTTTTGCCAATGCCAAGCCTGTAGTGGATGTTGCACCGCCTGCCATGGTTGGTTTGTGGGCTGTACTGCTGGCGCGTGCCTCAAAATAGGTGGCGAGCGCATCTCCCATACCTGCGACAAGCAGGCGAACCGGTGCTTTAGCAATGATATTGGTATCCATTAGTACGATATTTGGATTTTGTGGATAGAACAGGTAGCTGTCGAATTCACCGAGTTCAGTATAAAGAACGGAAAGGGCACTGGTCGGTGCATCTGTTGAAGCAAGGGTAGGAGAAATAATGACGGGTATTTTGGCTTCGTATGCAACCGCCTTAGCAGTATCAATCGTCTTTCCTCCCCCGATCCCGATAACAGCCTGACATTGTTGTTTCAACAAAATGGCAGACAAGCGATAGATCTCATTACGGCTGCACTCACCATTGAAAAGTTCGAAATGGCTAGTCACTTCGTGTTCTTCGAGACTCTGGCTGACGGTATCCCCAATAAGGCTCATCACGAAATTATCAGCAATCACAAAGACGTGGTCAGCAAGTATTTTGGTGTATCGACCAATGTGAGATAACGCACCTGGCCCTTGAATATATTTGGATGGAGACTGGATCACTTTCAGCATAAGAAATATTCCTTCTTTACCGGAAACTAGGCATAGAGTGTCACAATACTGGCGTAGGGCAAGTTACGCATTGCCCATCCACACTATACGGCAAAATATGCAGAGAAGTTATGAGTAAAAGCAGGAAATGAGTGATATGAGGGGAAACGCTGGCGGAACGTTTGTCCCCCCTGATTGACTCAGGGAGGATGTTTTTAGTTGGCTTTGGCTAGGATTTTTTCTTCTGTCTGGGCGAAAAAGTATTTCAGGATTAAGTTCAACAGAATGCCATAAGCAGGCAGGAAGAACAGCATGCAGATAAACAGCTTGAAAGCATAATCTACTAGCGCAATTTCTACCCAGTGGGTTGCCATAAATGCATCCGTGCTGCGGTAAAACGCGATAAAGAAAAAGGCTAGTGTATCAAGCATATTACCGAAAAACATGGCGGCAGCCGGCGCTATCCACCAGCGGCTTTTTTGGCGAAGACGATTAAAAACACCAACATCTAATATCTGGCCGAGTACATAGGCCATAAAGCTAGCGGCGGCAATGCGAGCGACAAACACATTAAAGGTTCCCAGCGTCCCGAATCCTTGCCAGACTCCCTGAAAAAACAGAGCCGAAATCAGATACGAGATCAGCAACGCCGGCAGCATAACGGAAATAATGATCCGGCGAGCCAATGGCGCCCCATAAATACGCACAGTCAGGTCAGTTGCCAAAAAGATAAAGGGAAATGTAAATGCTCCCCAAGTGGTATGAAAACCCAAAATTGAGATGGGTAATTGCACCAGATAGTTACTGGAAGTAATGATCAAAATGTGAAAAAGCGACAGCCAGATCAATGCCGTAGCCCGCTGTTGCGTAGTTAATTGCAGCATATTGTACCTTTTTGGTGGATGGGGTGAGGGAACCCAATAAATCGATTTACCTGACGATCAGGCGGTGGGATCATACGTGTGTTGCGCAATAAAAGTAAAGTATGGTAGTTGACGATATTTTGTAATATACGCATTAAACTTCAAGTTGCCATTTACAACACGATATAAAACCTGCTTTTCCCCCGCTTCGCAGGGAGAAATCACACGCATCTTGAAGATAGATTGGTATATAATCCATTGCCATAGATTTTTTGAACCTACAGAGATTGTTATGTCCGATATTTTTGCCAACCCTGACAAAACACTTGATACGTTGGGATTACGTTGTCCAGAGCCAGTAATGATGGTGCGCAAGACTGTCCGCCATATGGCTGCCGGTCAGACGTTGTTGGTCATTGCGGATGATCCGGCAACAACCCGTGATATTCCGGGATTCTGTCGTTTTATGGATCATGCACTAATCGCTCAAGAGACAGCGCAAACTCCGTATCGATATCTGCTCAGAAAAAGCGAAAATGCTGTTTAATTGAGAAACATCTATATAATTAACTGGCGAAAAAAGGGAGCCGTGCTAAGCTTTAACTATGGCATTTGGCTACTTTTCTATCACCTCGCTGGATGCCACATTTTCTTTTTCCTTAATAGCAACCTTTTGTAATTAATTATGATTTTGAAAAGGTGCATGTTAATACTATTACTATGCACCTTTTCAGTTTGTTATTTACTTTTGCCACTTTTCCATCCATCTGCTTGTGGCAATTTAGGTTGAATATTCCATGTATTATTTCAGAGGCTTGTTCCTAAGCAGCCGAACTGCGTTTGCTGTTACCAAAGCTGTGGCCCCTGAATCGGCCAGAACGGCCATCCATAGTCCGGTAATACCCAATAGACTCGTGATAAGAAATATCGCCTTCAGTCCTAATGCAATGGTGATATTTTGACGGATGTTATAATGGGTTGTTCGGGACAAGGAAATAATTTCAGGTAAACCTGTCAGTCGGTTATGCGTCAGGGCGGCATCAGCTGTTTCCAGTGCAACATCAGTACCGCTGCCCATAGCAACACCTATCGTGGCCGCTTTCATGGCTGGCGCATCGTTGATGCCATCACCAACCATCATGGTGCGGTGTTTTTGGTTCAACTCAATGACCGCTTTCACTTTATCTTCAGGCAGCAACCCGGCACGATAATCAATGCCCAGTCGATTCGCAATAGCTGCCGCGGCACGGGGATTATCTCCAGTCAGCATGACTGCATCGACACCTTGTTTTTTCAGAATACGGATAGTCTCTATGGCATCCTGACGCAAGGTATCTTGCATTGCTATCAGCCCCATAAGTTGCCCATTTTGTATGACAGCAACGGCTGTTTTTCCATTGTCTTCCAGCTCAGTGACTCTCTTTTTCCATTGTTCGGACAAAGTATTTTCCGGCAATCTTCCAGGGGCTGCGACGAGAATTTTTTGCCCCGATAATTGCCCTTCAACTCCTATACCAGCCAGCGCCTTGCGCTGTTCTGCTTCAACAATTGTCACACCGCTGTTTTCTGCGGCATTCAGGATAGCTTTTGCCAGTGGGTGATGGGAGCCACTCTCTACAGCACCCGCCAGTGCCAGTAAGGTTTCTGTACTGACGTTTTCCACCGGTTCAATTTCAGTAACCTGGGGTTTGCCTTCGGTCAAGGTTCCGGTTTTATCCAGTGCAATGGTGCGCACTGAACCAAGTTGTTCCAAGGCTGCTCCACCTTTGATGAGGGAACCACGACGGGTTGCTGCGGCCAGCGCGGAAGTAATGGCGGCGGGTGTCGAGATGACTAATGCGCAAGGGCAACCAATTAACAGCAGAGTCAGGCCACGGTAGATCCAGGTTTCCCATGAGCCAGCAAAAAACAGGGGTGGGACCACTACCACCAATGCTGAGAACAAGATAATCAGCGGAGTATAGATACGACTGAAACGGTCGATAAAGCGTTCAATCGGTGCGCGGCGTTCTTCCGCTTCTTCAATCAGTTGCAGAATGCGGTCAATGGCGTTGTGACCCGGTTCAGAGATCACCTTCATCTGCACGGCACTATCAACAGAAAGGCAACCCGCGGCGACTTTTTCTCCTTGCTGCCGTTCAACCGGAACCGATTCACCGGTCAGGGCACTTTCATCGAAACTGGCAAAGGGACTGAGCAGTTCGGCATCGGTAGGTAAGCGTGCACCTGGGGCGATTTCGATGATATCTCCCGGACGCAGATCCGCCGCTGGCACGGTTTTCTTTTTTCCATCCTTAATGAGTAAGGCTTGTTCAGGAACTAATGCCATCAAGGCACTGACGCCACGACGTGCGCGTCCGGCGGCATAGGATTCCATTATTTCCCCTAACTTGAACAGAAGAATAACCATTGCCGCTTCTGCGGTAGCATCAATAAACAAGGCACCGATGGCAGCAACGCTCATCAACGTTTCAATGGCGAAAGGTGTGCCAGAACGGATCAGTTTGATGGCCTTGGTCGCTACCGGATATAACCCAATGAGTGTAGTGATGATGAAAGCAATCTGCCCTGCGGGGGCATTCGCTTTTGCTATTCCCCAACTGACGAACATCAAGGCGGCCAGAATCAAAATAGGGGAGAAAGTCTTCCAGTGACTGACTGCCGGAGGCAATTTAGATGCCGAACTTGCCTCTTTGATGGTAAAGCCGGCCTGTTTTACTGCTTGTTCAACGGCAGCACGAATATCAATATCAGCATCGACCACCAGTTTCTCTGTTGTAAACAGGACCTTGACCTGTCTGGCTTCTGGCAGTTTTTTGACAGCATTTTCGATTTTGCCTGCACAGCTTGGACAATCCATGCCTTGGATAGTCCAATTAAAACGCTGCCTCGCGGTTAATTCGGTGATAACGTTATCCTGCATAGTATGGGCATGATCGTGTGAACAGTGTGCACCATTATGTTCATGGGAGTGCACTGTGCCAGTAGAGCAACAAGAAGAGTTATGGTCTTGTGTGTGAGAATGATGCAAATGTTCGTGGCTGTGATTGTGATGTGAATGCTCACTTACATTATTGGCGATATTCTGATATTCATCTTTTTGCAAAGATAGAGAATCGTGCTGTGATTGCTTATGTTTTTTAGTCGTGGATAACATAGGCGACCTCTTAAAATAGAGTTAATTTTAGACATTAGCATTAACTCTACACGTTGGAGTAAACTCCAGAGTCAAATCCAATAAGAGGAATTCTTTTGATGATTTGTGCTAATTCAGATAAGTTCTCATCGTCAATGTCCTTCCTCTTGATGTTGTTTGCTTTTTAACCCTTAGTTAGTAAGGGCAAACTATCATAGGTATAGTGAACGAATAATCAAAAAGTGGCCGATAAAACCACAGGTAGCAACCATCGCTTTTGACAATTTAAAAGGGAAACGATACTGAGCAATGATATTGATACTATATGAAAGGAATAGCAGGATAGCACCCGCGATGACAGAAAACCGGCTGCCGTTGCTGAGCGAAAAATATTGTTCTCCGGCAACCCAAGCCATCAGTAGTGCCATAACGAAACTATCTACTACTCGCCAACGCATATTATCCAGACGATTCCAGACTGTCAGCATGACCACAATACCAACGACCAACAAGATCAAAGGCAGCGGGAAGAAGAAACTGAAATCCATATGTAAGGCAAAACTGATGGTGTATAACAGGTAACTCAGGAATAGTGCGATGAATGAGAAGAGTAAATACTTACCAGGGAACATGCGGAGTGTATCAGAGAGCAAAGCAGTCAAAAGGCCCGCAATAATAAGGTAGCCTGAAACCTCAAGATTGGGCGCCTGGCAAGCCCATAATAATAAAAGTAACATAGTGACGGGGCGGAAAACCCATTGCTGCCAGTTGGTGCCACGATAAGCAGCATCAATATATAACCACCCAGAGAAAAACACAGCAAGAAATGGCCAACTCATATTTTTCCTTTCCTCAAAGTTCAGAGCCCGTTTTGTCAGGCAATTTTATTTATGATGGGTTTGGTACGGAGAGTATCTTGATTTATCAATATTAATTCATTATTAACGAACAAATAACGTTTTATTATCAAAAACAAAGGGCGTCAATAAGTTATTACAAGAATGACTTATTGACGAAGGAAAAAGGTAAGATGAGTCACACGGTATGTGAAGTTATTTTTTTTCCTGTTGTTTCCCTTTTTGTTGTTTCTTCTGCCAGGCTAATAATTCAAAGACGCCAAAAAAGAAGATCTTAGTCTGGAGAAAACCAGACAGTTTTTGATCTTTCGGCTGGGAGTTTTTCAGTAGCAGCAACTGAAAAGAGTGCATGATTACCGTAAATACCATTGCAATATCCATGAAATATCTCAATGGCTTAGGGAATGGGTGAAACAAATTGAAGATCATGATACCCCACACTAAGATCATGATCCCTCTGCCTAATTGAATAAACATCATCGATTCCAAAATCGCGTTTAGGGCGTGTTAACGTTTTGCGAGGGATTATTAGACAGCATGATGATTTGGTATAATTACTTTCGCCAAAAAACAACCAAGCCTCGTCATACTGCGAACTATATTAACAGATCTCTACTGGAATAAGCTATCTGCATTAATGCTAATGCAACAGAGCCTTATTTTCTGCCAATTTGTCGGGCATCGTAGATAATCGACACTACCGATACTGTGACAATCGTGATTATCATCATAAATAACTTCGGACTAAACGGTGTACGCACATTAAACAGTTGGATCATAAACACGGCCAGCGGCGAAAGTGCCAGTACAGTGGAAACAGCCAGTGGTGTTGCAAATTCAATTCCCTTTTGCAGAAAATAGATTGATGTACCCACACCTATCAGTGCGATCAACAGGATTAAATAGATAATTTTGCTATCAACAACAACATTATTCTGTAATAGCAATATTCCTAGACACACCATGATCAACAACGGAAAGCGTAGCGATAATAGTGCCGATGCGGGTACTTTGCTAACAGCGAAACGCTTAGAAATAATCACGGTAGCTGTAATGCTGATACTGCACAGAATGGCCATGACAATTCCCATTATCATTTCACTGCGACTGTAGAGTGTGTATACATCTCTGAACATCACTGTATACACGCACATGGCAGCTGCTGTTATAAAGATCATCAGATGACAGCAACGTGTAACAAGGCTGATGGATTGACGCGTCAACAACAGGTAAGCCGTCATGCTAACAGGGCCTAATCCTTGTGTTAGAGTGACGGCGACAGAAGGTTCAAGGTACTTAACCGCCAGAAAATAAAACAGCCAATTGAACATCGAGACGATATTTAGGGCTATCAACATACGCCATTGCGAAAACAGCTCAGCATAAGCTTTTCGCTGACGGAAGAAGCCGATTGTGGCGAATAGCACAGTGACAACCATAAAACTCAGGCTAACGACCAAAAAGATATTAACGCCGAACAACCAGATGTTCAGTAAAACACTTTGTGTTGAGGAAATGAAAATATACAGTAATGTAAAAAATACACCGGATAAGTATCTACCTTGCTCTGTCATTCACTACTCCTGTCTGTCAACAAACTGTTGGTGCCATTTTTCTAACATGTACATCGTCCACAATGCATAGCAGTTGTTGGCATCGAACTCTTTGACAAACTGACGCATCCGATCCGGATTAAAGTATCCACGTGATAATGCCTGCTCGCTGATTAGTGTATCGGCGATGGTTTTTTTCATTGACGATACCATCCATTGTTCAAGCGGCACTGCTAACTCCTGCTTTTTGCGATTAACAATATAATCGGGAAGATAGCGTTTCGCCAGACAGTGAAGAAGGTATTTTTCCTTGCCTAAATGGAGCTTAAAGCGTGTAGGCAAGCGGCTAGCCAATGTCACCACTTGTTTGTCGAGGAAAGGAACTCGCACTTCAAGTGAATTGGCCATTGAAGCAATGTCAATCTTGACCAACTGCGCTTCCTGCATCCAATGGTTAAAGTCATACTCCATCGCTGCGGAGAGAGGATTCTCATGTCGTCTCAGCTCATCACCGTACCGATTGGCTTGTGCAGTACCGTTTTTTTCGAGCAAGTGTGACGCTATCTCATTACTGTATAGCTGCTGGCGCAGTTGACTGCTAACGCCATCAGTCAGTAGAGCCTGATAAAACTCAGGGAATGCCTCTTTCTGCCATACCTTGTTAAACAGATCGACCTTGCGGGGCAGATTGTACTCCGCAGGTAAGCTGGGGAAATTCGCTGCCAACGAATAACGGGCATACCCTCCGAACAGTTCATCCGCCCCATCGCCGCCCAGTACTACGGTTACATGACGACGCGCCATCTGATACATAAAGTGACTGGCAATCGAAGATGGAAAAGCAAAAGGTTCTCCGAAGTTTTTGTTCAGCGCGTGAGCTGCATCTAATGCAGCTTGTGGCGTAATAATGCAATCATGGTGATCTGTTCCAAGATCTTTAGCCAGACGCCGGGAGTAGTCCAACTCACTGAAAGCGGACTCATTGAAGCCGACAGCAAAAGTTTTCAGCGAGTGGTGTCCCTGTTTACATGCCATGGCAGTAATCAGACTGGAATCCAGTCCGCCACTGAGCATCGTACCGATAGGAACTTCTGCCTTTAATCGTTTCTCGATAGCCTGATTCAGATACTCATCAATTTCATCAATCCACTGCTCCAGTGGTTTATCATCCTCTCTTGGCTGGTAGTCAACGTGCCAATAGTTTTTCCGGCTCTCCTTCCCTTGGATAAAGCTGACACTGCCACCAGGAGGCACTTTGCTGATACCCTGAAAAATACAACGATCGCGCGGCACGACCCGAAAGCGCAGATAATAATCCAACGTCTCAAGGTCAATACGACGTGGAATGGTATTGCTCTTCAACAGTGAATTCAATTCGGATGAAAAACTGATTGTGTTGTCGTGCAGGGTATAAAACAGCGGTTTTTTGCCGGCGGGATCGCGTGCCAATAACAGTGAGTCATTGACGCGATCATAAATAGCCAAAGCAAACATACCATCCAAAGAGTGATAAAACTTCTCGCCGTCACGCTGGTACAGATTAACGATCACTTCTGCGTCGGAGTCGGTACTAAATTGAAATCCCTGTTTAATTAACTCCTGGCGCAATGAATGGTAGTTATAGACTTCACCGTTAAATACCAATACATATTGTCTGTTATTGCTGTAACAGGGTTGCGAACCGTTATCCAGTGCGATGATTTTTAACCGCCGCATACCAATACTGACATGCCCATGATGATAAATTCCCGCCTGATCGGGACCACGATGCTCCAGCGCGTTTAACATGGATGTTAATCGCTGAGGTTGTGCTGGTTGATTATTCAAGTGGATGACGCCTGCGATTCCACACATAAATTTCCCTTGTTTTCCCTGTGAATTAATAACGACGTTTGCTGATATTGCGGGTGATCTGCTGTTCATCGATACGCTGGATACGAATATCCCCGACCAACCCGGAGGCAATCATTTGTGCGATGTCAGGGTTACGCGATAGCAGATCATGCTTAATAGCATCACTGACTTCCGCTGGGAGCGACGGTATCGCAATACGAATCACTAATCCGCCATCACGGTCATCAAGATCATATCGGTGATAAGGGAGGTGTTTTGCCATGGCGTTATTGATATCACTGAGGTTGATTTTTTCACCGTGTTTAAATTCGCTGGCAAAACGGCCGAGACAACGTTGATAGGTGTAAAGGGGTTTTCCCTGAACAATTTTCTTTTCAAAGCCTTCAATCAGATCGTTAGTGACAAAGCGTATTGCTGGAAAATATTCACGGGCAAACGAAGTGAGTAACAAAATACCGCCGGTTCCCCGATAATCGGAGTCAGGATATACCTGTCGTACGGGCACCACCTCTGGTATTAGATAGGGATCAAACTGGTAATATCCCTGCGAGTGATTGTAGGAAGCAATGGAACCAATTTCAATGCTGCCTAATAGATCAAGTACCTGCGTTGGCTCGATGTGGAAATAATCCGCCACCTTTTTTTGCCAAGCCAAAGTTGCTACATCCCCCAGGACGATGATTTTTTTCGGCCGGAAGTCCAGTTTGCCGGTTGCAATCAGACAGTCCAGAATCATCGGCATAGTGAAAAAAATGTCTGGTTTGAATCGGTTTAGCACTTCAATATGTTGCTCAATCGGGCGGGTAAAATCGATCAGTTCAATTTCACATCCCATAGACTGAAAAATTTCACCCGCTGTAGCAGCCGCATGTCCGGTACCCAAATCGGCACAGGCACGGACATACCCTTCGCCACAGAAATCCTTGATGATGCCCATGCGCTGTTGCAGATAAATATGTTGATCATTATCGGAATAGATAATGCGCTTACGTTTGCCTGTTGTGGTACCAGAGGTTTGATAACTGTGGTAACGGTTAGGAAACGCATGTTCCGCATGGTAATAATGTTGCGTCAGCAACTCTTCAGTCATGAGAGGCAGAGATGCTAGTTGGTTAGCCTTCGCCTGTTTCTCTCTGAGTAATTGAGCATACCAAGGAAAGGTTTTGCTGATCTGTTTTATCCATAATTCCAAATTCATGTGGTTTCCTTTATTCAATTACCGTTAAGCCGCTATGATAAAAATCGCTTTCAATGGAACGAATTTCAGCAATGACCTGATTGAGTGAGGATGAGTTGTTACTGATGACAATAACAACGCCCGGTGAACTGAGCAGATCATTAGTTTCTTGCTGAATTTCACCGGGGGAATAGTGGTAGTTGACGCTAATAACGCCTTCAATTTTGATAAATTGCTCTTCTGGTGACGTTTGCACTTTACCTTTAGTGGGCGAAATCATGTAAACATAGGCCGCATGCTTATGGCCCAGAAAGTCACGAGGTTGACGGATTTCCTGTTGGAATTTCACCGGATAAAGGACAGCCTGCACCAGTTTGCTGATCTGCGAATGCCCCAAGCACTCTTCGATAATATAAGGGTCGGCTCCACCTGCAACTCTGGCGCCAATTTCAATCAGTATCGGCCCACGCGGCGTCATCATAATCTCCGCATGAAACGCGCCATTTTCAATGCCAAGCGCCTGACATACTTGTATGGTATAGCTGGTTAGTGTATTGAAGTCAGCATCGTGCTGATAATAAAGATATTGTGTTTCATAAACCGGAAAATTTTTGTGTTGTTTCTTTTTCGATTGCCATAGGTCGGTAAAGAAATATTGCCCCTGACAGGCAATACCATTAACGACAAATTCCTCTCCTTCAAGGAATTCCTGACATAACACTTCGTGATTCTGATTTCCGAACAGATCATTCTTGCTCTTAATGGCCGTAAAAGCCTGCTCAGCCTGTTTGATATTGTGGCAAATAAAAACGCCATCCGTACCCGCGCTTTGTACCGGTTTTAACACTACCGGCCAGCGATTATGGTTTTTCAGCCAGCACAGTAGTTCATCGTGATACTTGATCAGGTTTTGCTCGATGGAGGCGACATGATGGCGTGCAAGTTGTTCTTGCATCAGAAACTTGTTGCGTCGGGCTGTTGAAAGTTCAATTGGATTGCTGAAGGGAAGCGCCAGCTCAGCGTTTAGTTGATCCGCCAATGGAACAGCGCTCTCGCTGCCAGCCAGAATCGTCTTGATAGCATAAGATTGTAGCTCGTGGAGTAGCGCCTCTATGTTACCATCATAAACGATATGCCTGTCACTCCGGATTCTGGCCAGTTGGTTATCTCTAATAAAGGTTGCAGGCAAAAAGGCGGATTGAATATGCAGGCAAAAATATCCCAGCGCCTGAAAAGCCGGAATCAGATATTTGCTTCCGGACCAAGCATCAATAATCACAATAACTTCTTTGTTGTTCAAAATCGGCATGGCTTTATTCCTGACATTTGTTGATTTGGTGACTACCTGATTGTCTGACTATAGCTGAAATATCCGTCGCAACCTCACTTAGACAGTGATACCAGTAGAAATGATCGCCGGGATAGGTCTTGCTTCCTGCGAAAGCGTAGCTGTAATTTGCCCAATCCTGCATTCTTTGGTTACGTTCCTCTTCCTGCTCTCCCCATAGGGTATACAGAGGGAGAGTTAGCGGTAAGCGAATTGCCGGTTGATACTGATGATAAAGTCGATAATCTTGCCGAATTAAGGGCAAATAGGTTTCCATCAGAGTGGTTTGTTTAGCCAATTGCGATGTCATGCCCCCCGTCTCTACCAGATGTTGAATAAAATCCAGGTCGGATAATTCGTAATAACGTGGCATATTCGGATTCCGGCTGTGTGCTGGCAACGTGCTGGATACGATAATGCACCGCAGGTTCTCTGTGAATTGCTGCTCGGACATGAGACAAGCGATCTCATAGGCCAGCGCTCCTCCCATGCTGTGACCAAACAGAGCAAAAGGCCGTCCGTCAGCACGAATGATAATATCATTGGCCAAATCATGAGCAGCCTGCTCAAACGTTGAGTAAACAGGTTCATTCATGCGAGAAAAATGCCCTGCATAATCAAGAGGAATCCACTCTATATTCGAATCAATATGTGCCGACCAACCCAGGTAGTGATGCGCTCCGCCCCCTGCGTGGGGCAGGCAAAAAATCAGATTCATCATTGCACCTCTGTCTGCTCTGTATACGAATTCAACCAGACAGCCATTTTACGAATAGTCGGATATTTGAAGATATCTGCCAGTTCTACTTTATGTGGCGTCACTTTGTTCAGTTCAATCAACAGAATCATTGCCGTCATTGAGTTGCCACCAACGGAGAAAAAGTGATCATTCAGACTCAGAGAATCACGCATCAGTATTCGCTGCCAAATACACAGAATCTGATGTTCAGTCGCAGAAACGAGATTTTCAGTAACGGTTTCGTTAAATTTATTCTGATGGTTTTGCCAGTGGTTCAGCAGGAATTTATGATCAAGCTTCAGATTGTCAGTCAGCGGCAATGTATCAAGCTGTTGCCAGTGTTCAGGCACCATATAAGCGGGTAATTTCTGGTTAAGTTGTTTTGCAAGATCGGCAAATGTCAGGTTGCCAGCACCGGCGTACCACACGACAGAAGCCAGAAGAGCATGCCCAGAAGATAATTTGATTGGTGTCACTGCGGCATATTGTACACAGGGTAATTGCGCCAGATGGTGTTGCACGTCAGACAGCTCAATGCGATATCCGTTGATTTTGACCTGATCATCAATGCGACCGAGGAACAGCAAGTTTTTCTGTTCATTTTGTTGTACCAGATCGCCGGTACGGTAGTAACGCTGTCCATTGAGGGTAACAAAAGCCCGTGAAGTGAGTATTGGTGCATTGTAATACCCGAGCGAGAGATGTGGCCCTGCGACCAATAATTCCCCAGCAGTTCCAAGTAAACAGGTCTGTTCATTCTCATCCAGAATCAGACATACCACGTTTTCAAACGGTTGACCGATATGGGGTATTTCACCTTTGATCTCACAAAATGTGGTATTAATGGTATTTTCGGTAGGGCCGTAAACGTTGATGTAAATTTTCTTGCTTGCAGCCAATTCCTGCCAGAGTTCGGTGTTAATAGCCTCACCACCAACAATCACTAATTGCAGTGCATCACAGGTTTCATCCAGCCCCGCGTTTAATAGCACTTTTAAGTGTGAAGGTACTAAATCGATGTTAACAATATGGTGGTTATGCAGATAATTCACTAATTCAAAGGGGGATTTTCTGACCTGATCACTAACAACGTGCACACTGTAACCTAAGGCCACCAGAGCCAGCCGTTCAAGGGAACTGTCGAAGCAGAATGAAGCATTGACGACGACATGTCCTTCAGTAACACCATGTGGCTGATAAATATTACGCTGATGGCTATCTACCAGATGTAACAGTGATTCATGGCTGACGACCACGCCTTTGGGTGTTCCAGTTGTGCCGGAAGTATGGATGATATAGGCGGGTGTTCCGATTGTCGGTAGCTCTATTCGTGGATTTGGAGTGAGTGTAGTCAGGGTAATGCCATGTCCTGCATTTGATGCATGTATCAAGACTTGTACATGCGCTTGATGCAAAATCCCCTCAATGCGAGATTTGGGCCATTGCTCGTCAAGTGGCAGATAAACGCCGCCTGCCTGCCAAATGGCATAGGCTGCGACGATATAATCCAGCCCCCGTTTTAACTGAACAGCAACATGATCGCCAGGCTGGATCAATGTCTTAAGACGTGTAGATAATGATTTAACTTCGTTATAAAAATCGGCAAATGTCAGAGTGCGTGTTTCATCCTGCACAGCCAGACGATTAGCAAAGTTTCTGGCCGTTGACTCTAGCCGCGCGATTAATGTAGGTGCCAGGAAGGTAGTGTTAACGACAGTATCAACAACAGGCATGGGTATTTTTCTCAGTAGAAGGATAAATAGGGTCGATTAAGGCAACGCGCACTGCTCGCTCTCCTTTAAAAGGTTTACGTCCATGACTGACCAGAATATTGTCCGCTATCAGTACGTCTCCGGTTTGCCAAGGGAAGACCAACTCTGCCTTGATAAATGCGTTACGGATATGTTCCACTATCTCATCTGGGATCTCTTCTCCGGTACCGTATACGGCATGACGTGGCAGTAAATCCCGGCCTAAACTGGTGAGCAGTGCTTGTCGGATAGGTAAATCCAGATTGGTGATATGGAATAGGTGTAGTTGGTTAAACCACATTTCTTTGCCAGTTAGAGGATGATGACGGGTCGCACTGCGCAGTTGGGAGGTACGAAGATGATTATCGGAAAGCCACTCGAAATCGATTGCGTTGTTATGACAATAAGATTCCACTTCATGTTTACTTTCAGTCTGGAAAGCTTCCTGCCAAGACAGATCAAATCCTCCGTCAAAATTACGCAGATAGCGGATACCTTTCTGGCGGAAACTGTCCACGATATCTTCACCAATCAGCGCCAAAACCTTTGCGTTATCCGCGATAGGTGTTTCTCCGCCTTCAAGGGGAGCTTGATGGGCATAGAACAAAATCTTACCGGGAACCACATATTGAAATGCATTTTCACTGTGGTTAGCGATAGTTTTTGCGGCGGGATATTCTGTACTCGTATAAACACCTTTAGCGGTCTTCTTGCGCTGGGTTGACCGTTCCTGATAGGTCAATTCTTCTTTCGCTAAACAGCTCACGAGTTGGCTAAAGTCCTGATCTTCTTTGACAGGAAAACCCCGAAACAGCAACGCGCCTTTTTCAGCCAAAATATCATCGATATTGTGATTTAGGAAAAAATCAGTGATGGATGCGTCATGACTGTCAGCAGTCACCAAAGAGACATGGGAAACGCCGTCTGCCAAAAGACGGACGGTATAAGAGTTATTCATCGACTAAAGACTCCAGCGTTGGGTATCAGGGAAAAAATTGGGGATGATATATCGACCCGGCATCTGCTGATTTTTTTGATAAATAAACATCGCCAAACTTAGATCAAGCACGCCCAGTCCAAAAGGAGAAAAAATAGTCGCTTTGGTTTTATCAAGCGTTATTTCACCCTTTATTATTTGTGCCAGAGTACCGTTGATAAAACAGCGGTGACCATATATTTGCTCAGCCAGATGAGGTGAAGTATTAGCTTTCATGCAATGGCTAATATCGTCTAACACGTTATTACTTGTGTAAATAATTTCCGGAGACAGATCGCGCAAGGAAATATTGAGAACCAATTGATGGGGAGCGAATGTCTTTTCATCTGTGATATAGGGTGAGGCTGCCGTTGTTGTGAAAACCACAATATCGGCAGTTAACGCTTCGGCCTGGTCTGCTGCTGCCCGTACTTGATAGAGATTTTGTGCATTGATTTTATTAATAAAAATATTGAGATATTCTTCAGATATGTCATGAACCAACACATCATCAAACTGCCATCCTTCATCTTTGAAAAAGGCCATAATGGTTCTGCCTATCAGGCCGCCACCAATGATCGACAAACTTTTGGCTTGCTTACTCACTGAACCAAGGTGATTGGCGGCTAACACGGCAGATGCAGCGGTACGCGCAGCGCTGATTTGGGAGGCTTCCAGGCAGGCGAACGGGTAACCTGTCTCATAATCATTTAACAAAATAACCGCTGAAGCACGTTGCAGGTTTGATTCGATATTACGTGGATAACTGGCAATCCATTTGATACCAGAAATAGATATATTTTCCTCTGGATTATCAATAGCGGCCGGTAACGCAATAATCCTTGCTTCTGGTTTGTTTTTAAAACGTAAAAAATAACTGTCAGGATTCTCTGTTTTATTTTGATGGTGAGTCAAATAACTTTGGCAAACCAGACTGATAATCTTAGGTCGAGAAGAGGAAATGACTTGATTGATAAAATCGCCAGTAATAACTTCAAAATTCATTTGTCCGTTAGACATATTCTTTTCCTCCTTCCATATCAACATGTTTTTCAGTCATTTTCCAACACGTGCCAAACGTGAGGTCACACCATTCATCGTTATAAACGGTATCAATGTAATTGCTGCCCATATCGGGTGAAATCGCTACCACAATGGCATCTTTGGGTATATCAGTCTGAAGACGTTTCACTGCGGCTAATACCGTACCCGTAGAAGCCCCCGCAAGATAACCAAAACGACGCGCAGCATCGCGGCAGCTCGCAACAGTTTCTGCTTCGGGGATCTGAATCAACATATCAATGCGGCTTTTGTCAAAAAAATGGGGCTGTACGCTAGAGCCAAGTCCCGGCAAATAACGTGGGCTACCGGGCGTGCCAAAGGTAACGGAGCCGATGGAGTCAACGGCGATGAGTTGGGTTTTAGGGGAACAGCGGCGAAAGAAATTGGCACATCCCATCAATGTTCCCGTAGTACCCGCACCGATGAATAGGTAGTCAACTTTGCCGAACTCGGTCAAAATAGATTTTGCTGTCATTTCGGCGTGTACTGTTGGATTAGCCATATTTTTGTATTGGTTCAGCCAAATAAGATCGGGATCTTGTTTTATCGCAGAACGAATGTATGCCAAACGATTACCTAAATAACCGCCTTGTTCATCTTTTTTTTCAATAAGGATGATATCTGTCCCCAAAGCGTGCATCATTTTAATATTCTGCAAAGACGTATTTTTATCTACTACACAGGTAAAATGTAATCCTTTTGATGCGGCAATAATGCTCAATGATAGCCCAAGATTACCGGAGCTTGACTCAATAAATCGTTTTGTTTTGTCTAATCTTTTGTTGGCAATGGCATCGTTGATAAGTGCGATGGCCGTTTTCATTTTTATAGAACCCCCAGCATTCAATCCTTCCACTTTGACGAAGAGATCTGTATGACAGCAAAATTTATTGAATTTTATGAAAATATTATCGTTAACTATCTTATCTACTGAGCTAAACTGCATAATTCCTCTTTATTATAAATGTATAAATTTAACTTCTATACTTAGAGTGATTTATTCAGTAATGCATACTAATTTGCTAAACATACTTCCTAATACAACATAATATGTTGTCTGTTGTACAAAAAACGTTTGCAGGCAGACAGTGACACACATTCGTAATGTGCTACAACCGTTGGTTCTGTCGCATTAACAGAGGAAGTGGGTCAGAAGAGGGTGCGATTATTTTTATTCAGTCAGTTGATAGAAAAATGCGGCGGGTGAAATCGGACATTCCGGCTATTGTGAGTATTGTCCTTTACGTAACATGCTGGCTAATTCAATACCCGCTAATACAGTTTGTGCTCGCCTGAAATTTTTAAATCCCAGCATAGGCTCGGTTCGCTGTTTGATGTTGCGATGGTTATTTAAAAGTTGGCGGTTATCGCTAAATGGATTTTTGTCGAATGTCCCCCACAACTTTTACCCATCGCCTCATCATTGTCTGATGCAGCTCCTGCGCTATGTTGGTGAGTACGGACAATACTGCCATCAATAAACAACCATTCTTTATCAGAAAGCGAAGTACATCTTTTTGGGGCTAGGCATTGAATCGCGCTAGGGAATGCTGGTTCGCATTTGATAAAGAATACTTTCCAGCGTCAAGCGATGCTCAGGTTTGTTATATCCATCCCGTGTGTTGCATTAATGCAGATAGCTTATTCTAGTAGAGATCTGTTAATATAGTTCGCGGCATGATGATGAGGCTTGGTTGTTTTTTGACGAAAGTAATTATACCAAATCATCATGTTGTCTAATAATTCCTCGCAAAACGTCAACACGCTCTAAGTCGTCTAGACACTGGATTATTGATGGCGAATATATAAACGATAAGCGACTTGTCCGGCCGTTTTTTGCCGATGCAGTTGCCAGTTTGGGGGAACTTCTGTCGCAGCAGATTCTGCTTCTGCCTCAACATAAATCCAGCTTTCTTCTGCCAGCCAGTTATTGGCTTCCAATAAATTGATTGTTTCAGCCAGCATTCCCTTACGGAATGGTGGATCGAGGAAAACCACATCAAATGGTGTTCCGGTGTTGTTAAGGTATTGTAGTGCATTGCCTTGCACCACATCGGCATTTTCAGCTTTCAGTAAGGCCAGGTTAGCCGATAGTTGTTTCGCCACATTACGATCATATTCAATTAAGGTCGTGTGGCTGGCATAACGAGACAAAGCTTCAAATCCAAGCGCTCCGCTACCTGAAAAACAATCCAGGCAACGAGCACCCTGAATCACTGGCATAAGCCAGTTAAAAAGTGTCTCGCGAACGCGATCTGTTGTTGGACGAAGGCCGTCACTATCAGGGACCGGCAATTTTCTTCCGCGCCATTTTCCGCCAATAATGCGGATTTGTCCCAAAGACAGACGCTGTGGTTTTTTAGTCATAATTTACATAACTTAAATATTTGCCATCCGCCGCGACTCAATAATATCTGGCGGAGACAAAAAGTGAGTGAAAACGAAGATATCCATTGATTAATTTACCACGAAATCCTCTATAGATATGTGTTGTGGTGTGATGAAAATGTTAGACTTGATTCATTACCGTTAGAACCTATCTCAGTGGATATAACAGCATATATCTAACTTAACCGCGAGGAGTGTAGTGGCCGATGGCAAAAGAGAAAAAAAGAGGTTTCTTCTCTTGGTTTGGACTTGGTCGTCAAGATAACAAACAGCAAGAAGAACAAGCTGAACAAGAAAGAGTTGCTGCGGAAGAAGCAGCCCGTCATGCGGCAGAAGAAGCAACCCGTCGCGCGGCAGAAGAGGCAGAACAGCAGCGTTTAGCGGAAGAAGCAGCTCGTCATGCGGCAGAAGAAGCGGCCCGTCGCGCAGCAGAAGAGGCAGAACAGCAGCGCTTAGCGGAAGAAGCAATCCGTCGTGCGGTAGAAGAGGCAGAACAGCAGCGTTTGGCGGAAGAAGCGGCCCGTCGTGCGGCAGAAGAGGCAGAACAGCAACGTTTGGCGGAAGAGGCGGCCTTACCTAAGGAACAAGAACGACCGACTAAAGAGGGATTTTTTGCTCGTCTGAAACGCAGCTTAGTTAAAACTCGTCAAAATCTTGGTTCCGGCTTCTTGGGATTATTCCGTGGCAAGAAAATTGATGATGATCTGTTTGAAGAGTTGGAAGAGCAATTATTGATTGCAGATGTGGGCGTTGAAACGACTCGTAAGATTATTACTAATCTGACAGACCACGCTAGCCGTAAAGAGTTGAAAGATGCAGAAGCACTTTACTCTAAACTGAAAGAAGAGATGTCAACCATTCTGGCGAAAGTTGATAAGCCGCTAGAGATAGAAAGCAAATCACCTTATGTCATTTTGATGGTGGGAGTAAATGGGGTTGGTAAAACGACCACGATTGGAAAGTTGGCGCGTCAATATCATTCACAAGGCAAATCCGTCATGCTGGCAGCTGGAGATACTTTCCGTGCGGCTGCGGTAGAGCAGTTACAAGTTTGGGGAGAACGCAACAAAATCCCAGTGATTTCCCAACATACAGGAGCAGATTCCGCTTCGGTGATTTTTGACGCCATCCAGTCAGCCAAGGCTAAAGGTATTGATGTCCTGATTGCAGATACCGCTGGGCGCTTGCAGAACAAATCCCATTTGATGGAAGAACTGAAAAAAATCGTTCGCGTGATGAAAAAACTGGACGAAGACGCACCTCATGAAATTATGCTGACTCTGGATGCCAGCACAGGTCAAAATGCAGTAAGTCAGGCTAAACTATTTCATGAAGCTGTGGGATTGACGGGTATTTCACTGACCAAACTGGATGGTACTGCGAAAGGGGGAGTTATCTTCGCTATTGCCGACCAATTTGAGATCCCAATCCGCTACATTGGTGTGGGTGAAGGCATTGAAGATCTCCGTCCATTTAAGGCAGACGATTTTATTGAGGCTCTTTTTGCCCGAGAGGATTAACTATCAATGATTCGCTTTGAACAGGTCAGTAAAGCCTATCTGGGAGGGCGGCAGGCGCTGCAAGGGGTGGATTTTCATCTACTTCCAGGAGAAATGGCATTCTTAACCGGTCATTCAGGGGCCGGTAAAAGTACACTTTTGAAACTTATCTGTGGTATTGAACGCCCTAGCGCAGGCCATATTTGGTTTTCTGGTCATGACATTAGCCGATTAAAATCCCGTGAGATCCCTTTTCTGCGCCGTCAGATCGGCATGATTTTTCAGGATCATCACCTGCTTTTGGATCGTACCGTATACGAGAATGTCGCTATGCCGCTGATCATCTCAGGGGCAAGTGCTGAAGACATTCGTCGACGGGTATCTGCAGCGTTGGATAAGGTCGGCTTACTGGACAAAGCGAAAAATTTCCCCATTCAGCTTTCCGGTGGAGAACAACAGCGTGTTGGTATCGCTCGTGCGGTGGTGAATAAGCCAACCGTGTTGCTGGCAGATGAACCGACGGGAAATTTGGATGGGGCATTATCAGAGGGGATCATGCGTCTGTTTGAAGAATTTAACCGAGTCGGCGTGACGGTTCTGATGGCTACCCATGATACAGCCCTCATTGAACGAAGAAAATATCGTATCTTGACTCTGAATCAGGGACGTATGCAAGGAGGACATCATGGCTAAGTATGTCCGTCATTCAGCGAAAAAAACACACTCCCCAAAATCCAAATCATTAAAAGGGGGATGGCGTGTACAGTGGCGTTATGCGTGGAAAAGTACGCTGTCCGATATGTTCCGCCAACCGTTGGCAACGTTGCTGACGGTTATGGTGATAGCGATTTCCCTGACCTTGCCGAGTGTGTTCTATATTGTTTGGAAAAACGTCAATCAAGCAGTGATGCAGTGGTATCCCATTCCACAACTCACGGTCTATTTGGATAAGTCACTGAATGACAATAGCGTTAAACAGGTCATTGATCAGTTGAAAAATATGGATGGCGTGAAATCGGTCAATTACCTTTCCCGTGACGAAGCCGTAAACGAATTTCGTGCGTGGTCAGGTTTTGCCAGCGCGCTCGATTTGCTGGAAGAAAATCCTCTGCCGGCGGTTGCCATCGTTTCTCCTAAATTGAATTTTCAGGATTCTCAGGCGCTAACAACATTGCGCGATCAAGTTGCGCAGATTAAAGGCATTGAAGAAGTCAGGATGGATGATAGCTGGTTTGCCCGTTTGACCGCGTTGGCTGACCTTGTAGGCAGAATTGCAGCGGTGATAGGTATTTTGATGGTGGTTGCACTGCTCTTGGTCATCGGTAATAGTGTCCGGCTGAGCATCTTTAGCCGTCGTGAGACGATTAATGTCATGAAGTTGATTGGGGCAACGGATGGTTTTATTTTGCGTCCTTTCCTCAATGGTGGAGCTTTATTGGGGATTTTGGGCGCAATATTCTCCTTAATCCTCTCCTCCCTGCTGGTGTGGAAACTTTCCAATGTGGTCACAGAAGTGGCGAGTGTTTTCGGTACTAGCTTTACACTGCATGGTTTGGAGTGGGATGAATCACTCTTATTAGTGCTTATTTCAGGTATGATTGGTTGGATAGCTGCATGGTTTGCGACAATTCAGCATTTACGTCGTTTTAGGCCAGAATAAAGGTGTTGCAGGGCTTACTGAACTGTTGGGCATAATTGTTGTCAAAATCACAGTTATGGTTTTGTCCTGCTATTCGCACAACTGAGGCGATTTGAATATGATCTCTATGGTGGTAAAATAGACGTATCTTTGGCTTGAATAAACCATACTGGTGAACTCAGGCAAATTTGAAGGCCATCAATTTGGATCTAATTTTGAGAGAATTTGAATGACAAAAGAAATGCAAACTTTGGCGTTAGTTCCACAAGGTAGTTTGGAAGGGTACATCCGTGCCTCCAATGCTTATCCTATGCTTTCTGCCGAGGAAGAGAAGGAACTGGCAGAAAGGCTGCATTACCAGGGAGATCTGGATGCAGCGAAAAAGCTGATTCTTTCTCACCTGCGCTTCGTTGTTCATATTGCCCGCAGTTATGCCGGTTATGGTCTGCCGCAAGCGGATTTAATTCAGGAAGGTAATATTGGCCTGATGAAAGCGGTTCGTCGTTTTAATCCAGAAGTGGGCGTACGTCTGGTTTCTTTCGCTGTTCACTGGATTAAGGCAGAAATCCATGAATATGTATTGCGTAATTGGCGTATTGTGAAGGTCGCAACAACAAAAGCTCAGCGTAAGCTGTTCTTTAATTTGCGCAAGGCTAAACAGCGTCTGGGGTGGTTCAATCAGGATGAAATTGAACTGGTTGCCAAAGAATTGGGCGTGACCAGCAAAGATGTCCGAGAGATGGAATCCCGCATGTCAGCGCAGGATATGGCATTTGATATGTCTTCTGATGATGACAATCATGATAGCCAGCCAGTGGCTCCGGTGCTGTATTTGCAAGATAAGGCTTCTGACTTTGCCGATGGCATTGAAGAAGATAACTGGGAAACTCACGCTGCGGATAAGCTTTCTGTGGCGATGGAAGGGCTGGACGAACGTAGCCAGGACATCATTCGTTCTCGTTGGTTGGATGATGACAACAAAACTACCTTGCAAGAATTAGCGGATAAGTATGGTGTATCTGCTGAACGTGTTCGGCAGCTAGAAAAAAATGCCATGAAGAAATTGCGACTGGCTATTGAAGCGTAATCTCTTAGCTGAGCAAAATTTTCTGGATTAAAAAGCGATAATTTGTTTATCGCTTTTTTTATGCGTGTAAAACAAACAGCACCAAAGAACTGAGGAAATTCCATGATGAAAATTGTGATTGCCCCTGATTCATTTAAGGAAAGTTTGAGTGCCTTGCAGGTGGCACAGGCAATAGAGCGGGGATTTAAGGAGATTTATCCGCAAGCAGACTATATCAAGTTACCTATGGCGGATGGCGGCGAAGGGACAGTCGAATCACTGGTGGCTGCAACCGGAGGAAAACGTATCGTGTGTACTGTTACTGATCCTTTGGGGCAACCTGTTGAGGCATTTTTTGGTCTGCTTGGCGATGGAAAAACCGCAGTGATTGAAATGGCTACCGCTTCTGGTTTGCACTTGGTGCCGATGAAGCAGCGTAACCCTCTGGTAACGACGAGTTATGGAACGGGAGAATTGATTCTGGCTGCATTGGAACAGGGGATACACAAACTGATTTTAGGTATTGGCGGCAGTGCAACCAATGATGGTGGCGCAGGCATGATGCAGGCACTTGGTGCGACTTTATTGGATGGGGACAGTCGTATTCTGCCATTCGGTGGCGCGGCATTAACTCGGCTGGAAGGGATTGACTTAACGAACCTTGATCCACGTCTCAGGCAAATTGAATTTATCGTGGCTTGTGATGTGAATAACCCATTATGTGGTGAACAGGGAGCATCAGCGGTATTTGGTCCACAAAAAGGCGCGACACCGGAGATGGTGAAATCGTTAGATTCTGCATTGCGTCATTATGGCATGAAAATAGAATCCCTAACGGGAAAAAGCGTGATTGATGCTGCTGGTGCTGGTGCGGCTGGAGGGATGGGCGCATCCTTATTGGGGTGTTTGGGAGCAAGATTACAGCCTGGTATTGAAATTGTTATCGAAACCTTGCAACTGGAAAAAGCGATTCAGGGTGCAGCTCTGGTCATTACGGGGGAAGGGCGTCTGGATAGCCAGACCATATACGGTAAAACCCCTATTGGTGTTGCCCGTGTTGCGAAAAAGTTTGGCATTCCCACCATTGCGTTAGTTGGGGGAATGAGCCGAGACTATCATGTTGTGCATCAGCACGGGCTGGATGCGGTCTTTTCCATCATACCAGAGGTTTGTTCCCTTGCTGATGCCCTTGCCAATGGTGCCGATAATTTGCAGATAACGGCACGGAATATTGCAGCGATTTGGGCTATTTCCCACTAAATTGCCTTATAAGCGCTGCTATCGCCGTTTACTGTGCCGTTGAGTCATGATGGCAGTGAAACCGATAGATGCAGCAAATAACAACGCCCCCGTTAAAAATACCCATTCATAGTGGTTATTGAATAACAAGACACTGCCAACCATTGGGCCAACAGCCATTCCCATATATCGAATAAAATTATAAAGCCCAATCACAGTTGCCCGTTCTTCCACAAATGTTGTTAGTAGTAAAGTGGTATGTGTAGGTATCGATAACCCCAGCGTGAAACCGTATAAAGCGGTGACAGTAATTAATGTGGGAATGCCGAACCGATATGTGATGGAAAACAACAGGATTAAAGCCAGATTTAGCAAGCTACTGATAATTAGGTCATTTATCTCAGATAACCGATGATGGAGTAAACGATAGCTATAGCTGCCACCAATCATTGCCAGTGATATGGGAATGTACATCCAACCGATATCGGCAGGGCTGAAATCATATTCATGGTTTAAGATGATGGGTAAAAAAGTCAAAAAACAGAAATAACAATAGGACAACATAAAACCAATACAGAAAACGGATTGCGTGATGCGATCTGACAAAATCTGGCCGAACTGCCAAAACACCTTTTTGGCACTTGCTGACGGTCTTGGCATATTTTCGGGTATGGTTTCAGGTTTAGTTTCTGGTAACCAAAGCAAATTGCTGATCAGTATTAGCCCACCGATAACAGCAATAAATTGGAAAATCGCAACATATCCGTTTAATTCGGCTAAATAGCCTCCGAGCAGTGGTCCCAAAGCCGGGGTCAGCGTTAACAACATCTGATAAGTACTGATGGCTTTGGCGCGATGTTGCTCTTCATACAGATCACCAATAATTGTCGCTGCAATAACAGGAATAGCGGCAATCCCAATAGCTTGAACTATTCGAAAGGCAATCAGCCAATAAATATCGGAAGCCGTCGCACAACCAACAGAGCCAATGACGGAAATAGTCAGAGCAGGAAGTAAAATGGCTTTACGGCCTTTATTGTCCGCTAGTGGGCCATACACGATTTGCATAATAGCTAAAACAAATGTGAATGCTGATACCGTCAGGTTTACTAAAGGTAGGGACGCATTGAATAGCGCCTGTATGGTAGGGATTACGGGAACATAGATATTTTGTGCAAGAGATCCTAATAGGGTACTAAAGCATACCAGGTAGAAAATTACCTTTACATGACGAGTTGAGTTATATCGATTCATTTTTTTCTCCATTTTTGTTTCCAAGGAAACAATATGGAGATTAATAAACGGGGAGATTTTGTAAAGATCTTTTTCTTCTCTTTTTGTTATGATGCAAATAATATTTTCCTCAGAAACATTATTTTGGAAAAGTTGTAAATGAGTAATAGTACAGTTTACCAACGTGAGATCCTTGCCGCAGTTAATCACTTGATACAGCTAAGAGATGGTATTAAGAGAGGGCATAATGAAGAGACACTCCGCGAATATGGGCTCAGTGGCTATTCATTGTCTGAACTACATGTGATCCAGTGTATAGGAGAATCGGTATTATTAAATATCACAAGTATCAGCCAGGCGCTGGGAATGACCAAGGGGGCCATCTCAAAGATCTGTGCAAAACTTCTTCAGCGCTCTATCGTTGAAAAACTGAAAATGGTAGATAACCAGAAAGAGACCTATTTCAGCCTCACTGACGAAGGGAAACAGATATTTTCTGCGCATGAAAAACTGCATCGGCAAATAGAAGCAAGATGGTTGCAAATATTGGAAAACTATTCGCCGGAAGAATTGATGACCATTAAGCGATTTATTGCTGACATATCGAATATAGTGGGACACTCTCGATAATGAATTGCCGCCATGTATCGTGACATGACAAGAATCAGAAGCCTGACTGGGATAATTGAAATCAGTAAACAACAGGCTTCTGACGAAGTTATCTTGCCTCATTCAGTAACCATTCTTGCCTATAATTGTCTCGGCAATGGGGATATATTGATCTGTAATTTTATTAACAGCATTGTCCTCTTTCTTGACTGGTTTGCAGTCTTCGAAAAACCACTGGATTGGCGTATTAAATATACAGGCAATAACAACGAGATGGGAGAGATTGATTCGATTCACTCCCGTTTCGTAGCGTGAAAGTTGCTGTTGACTGAGGCCGAGTCTATTTGCTAATGCTGTAGCAGTGATACCTAGCTCTTTCCTTTTGATCTGAATACGTTTTCCGACTAATAGGTTTGCATCTTCCATATCTCATCCTTTTTTCATTAGTAAGTTATGGCGTCATCAAGGAGAATTGCTGAAGCTTAAAATGAGTTCGATTTTTGCCCCGCTAGTTGCCCGTAAAATAGAGCCTGCCTTGACGGATTATCGTTCACGGTATGCCTATTGTTACCACCTGATTCGCCGTTTTTGTTTTCTAACATGCGCCTTGTTTTTGTCATCCTTGCCTTATGGCTACCTCTGCATATTTTTTCGGCTGAGTTACCGATGCGGCTTAAACAGAGGTCCGATTCTCCTTGCATGAAAGATAACCAATATGTTCCTGATTTTTATTTTATGGGATTTTGTCTATTTAAATAAATTTATTTAATTGATTTTTAATGATTTTTAGTAGATTGATTAAGATAAACCTGCAAAAAGTAGAGAATTTTGTCTAACCTCATGTTTATTGACATATATCATTCTTGTTGATGATTTTCTTGAGGTTATAAACTGGACAAAATATACCAAACTGTACACATAATCCTACATAATTTAACCTAAGTCAAATTTCATTACATACTACAAATCATTCCATTTAAGCAATTATAA
>NZ_JADEUF010000044.1 GCF_015163655.1 Xenorhabdus griffiniae
TAAAATCGGGGCAGACTGGTGTCTAAAAGGACAACAAAAACGCGTGATGACGCCGGGGAAAAACCAAAAGCACTACCTTGCAGGCTGCCTTGATGCCCGAACAGGTCAAGTAACCTATGTCGGTGGTATAAAGAAAAACGCTGATTTATTTATCAATATGTTAGAGAAAATTAATCGTCAGTATCGTCAAGCCAAAAGTATCACGTTGATTTTGGATAATTATGGTATTCACAAAAGCCATAAAGTCAGGGAATGGCTAAAACAAAACCCTCAATTTAACCTGTTATTTTTACCGGTCTATTCGCCATGGCTAAATAAGATTGAACGCCTGTGGCAATCCTTGCATGAAACCGTCACTCGAAATCATTGCTGTCAGTATATGTGGCAACTCTTAGCGTGCGTTGAAGAATTTATGATTGCATTTTCATTAGGGCAACAACCAGGAATGAAAAAAATAAGTGTATCGTTATTATGAAAGCTTATTTATATAATAACCCGTGGATTGTTTTAAAATAAGGAAAATTAGTATGATATATGTTGAACAACCAAATTGGAGCACCGGCTGTGGGATTGCTGTTATGGCAATGCTGAGATATTCTGATTACGAAAAAACCAAAGTTTGGGTTTTGGATAATTCTTTTTGTAACCCAGCTTTGTTGGTTAATTTAGAACAAATGCGTAATGCTATTAAATTAATCTACGGTGTATCAGAGCTTAAATATCAAAACACCAATAATGACAAATTTGATGAATCACAGAACTATGTATGCCATGGCCGGTGGGATGATGCAAAATCCGGGGATCGTCACTGGATTATCTGTTATCAAAGAAAATACTATGATCCTGTTACTGGTGTTCTATCTGAAATCCCTAGCGATTTCCATATAACTCAAGTATTTCCGATACCTTAATCTTTTCTATAGCGAAGTGATTCAAACCCGCCAGCGTTCAGAGGTAAATCCGGTGCCCAATGGGGATTGGTTGCAAGTAATAAACTTAAGTGTTCAGGTGAGTAATCCGGTGTGTCGGGTGCTTCGCTGATGATTTCGTCATGTACTGTCAGCACAATGTCATAACCGGCGTCTTCTATACGTGGCATGTTGCCGGCCAGTACATCGCGAACGGCTGCTTGAGTAGCATTTTCAACCAATTTCCCGCTGTAGGTTTTGAGCCGTTGCCATTTACGGCTGTACGGGTTCGTACCCATATAATTGATCTGCCCGTCTTCAAGACGCAGTGAGGGGTAACAGACTGTGTGCCCAGACGGTAAAACCACACGGAGCCAAACCCCATCGCGACGCACTCGTAGCCCACGGCAAGAAATGGTGACACTGGGGGAACTGATCGCCCGTTTTACGGCTTCCTCCAATTCATACCAGAACGACCCGTTTCAGGATGGGCATTGCGCCACATGTGTTTGAATGAATCACAGGTGATAAACACTCTTTCGCTCAGGCCGTAGGTTTGTTCCAGTTCGACCGACTTTTTATACCAGCTCATGGCATTCCGCTGAATTTTGACGGGGATATTGGGTAATGCGGCCGTTGCCAGTTCTTCAAGGTCGAGGCCATAGGTCAGGGCGAATGTCAGAAACGCCGCGACTCCGCCACCGTAACCTAAACCGAGTTCCATGACTTTACCGATCTGGCGTTGGTCTTTGGTGACGTCCTCTGGCTCGATGTTGAATGCACGGGTGTAAGCCAGTTTATAAAGGTCAGAGCCAATACCTTTATCAAAGTCACTGAATGCTTTTATTTTCCTGTCTTCACCTGCCAACCATGCTAGCATCCGACCTTCGATATTGGACAAGCCACTAATGACCAGTTTCTTACCGTCCGGTGCAATGATCACACCACGAATGGCTGATTGATAATTCCATTTGGATAGGCGCTTGTGTACTTCGCACATAGCTTCAATATCTAGCGCGGCGTACTCAACAAATCGACGCCATTCTTCGGGATGAGTTTTGCTGGTGGCACGGCGGAGTGCTGAGTGTTTTGGGCGAGGCTTGCAGAATAGCTGAATTAGCGCCTTGCCTTCTTTATCTTTCGCTTTGTCCTGCGGGACGCCCAGTACTTCACATAGTTCACCTAATGCACCGGGTAAACCATGCACCAGCGCGTGTACCATCGTGTCACGCCAGCGGCTAATATCATGATCAAACCCCGGCCAGTAATAGCGTAAAACAGTGCGGTCAAAGTGGCTGTTATGGGCGAATAAAGTAACGGTCGGATCGAGTAAACTTTGATGTAATTCGGCGGGTATGGTCGTATCATTGGTAATATCCCATACCTGAACAGGGTTATTGTTAATCGCCCATGCAAATAACATAATTTCGGTATGTTCGGCGTAAGCGTGAGTACCATTTCTAATCGGCACTTCACTGTAGGTTTCGAGGTTGAGCCAGAGAATAGTATTATTCATAATAGTTAGTTTTAAATTGTTGAGGGATACATGGGAAGTTTGAAAGATTTTGTCGATATTAAAAAATTAGTTATAACCGTTGTTATTATGGTTATCTTTTTTGTAGCGGGTTACGGTTATATAAAAGATAAATCAAGAGAGTTTGATGGGCCAACACAGGAAGAAATATTAAAAACATGGCCAATCTTGAATGTCATTCGCTTCATTGAACCAGAGCGATATGATGAATTTTACTCTTCAATTAGAGATTCATACCTTATTAAAGGTAAGGCTGCTAAAAATAGTGCTATTATGAAAAATGTATTATCACTGAGGAAATGGTCTGATAGTCATTTACCTGAAATACTAAATTATTCTTCTGATGATGCTGTCAATGTTTTTACCAAGTATCGCGCCAAGCTTTTTAGTGGCTTATTAACTATGGATCCTACCGGGATGGAATGTTTTAAATCATTATACCCTGGTGTACTTGGAGAGCCTGATTTAGATAGAATAGGAAAGTCACTAGGAGATAAAATGGGTCAAAAATATTATATGGAGGGTTTTATAAACTCAATAAAACAGCCCGTTAAAGTTAATAGGCTGCCTGCCTCACAAGTGGAAGAAGCGCTTACTAATATTTACATTAAATTGATAGAAAGACATGGAGATCTTGTTACTTCTGAAGACATAAAGGAATTAGCCAAAAACCCTAAATTATCATGTGAAATTCAACGTGATTTTTATGAGTTAATTTCAAAAGAAGATTCACATCTTTCTGCTGAAATTACGCGTTACCTAAATGTTTATAAATAAATTATAATTAATCTTGCCCCGTAATAATTAGCGGGGCATTCCTTACATTTAACCAACAACCTCGGATGGCAACCCACTCATCTCATTAAGTGCTTCACGGCGAACGGTGGGAACAGATGCAGCTTTCACCGCCGATGGCTTCGATTCTTACTTTTTCAGCCCCGCTCACACGGTCTTTATATAATTGCTCTTCTTTTTCAAATATTCCAGATTTATCCAGCACATTTTTAATAATTTGGTTTTTTATATCTTTATTTAACTTCATGGTTATTTAACCGATACCATCACTTACCAGAACACGCACATTGAAATGCTGCATGAGTTAGACACCAAACATACTCAGGAACTAGTCAATGCCAAATCTGAAATCGATGCTCTTTGCTCTGATATTGCCGCTGGTCATCGCAAGCTGCGGATCAAAGCCATCTGCCCCGTGTCTAAAGCCACGGCCACCTCCAGCCTGGGCGATGCAGGAACCCCACAACTTACCGAACCAGCTAAACAAGATTATTACGATCTCCTCCGAATGATGGCGGAGAACAGGTAGCAGACTGTATATCTGCAGGACTATGACTATACCCATCTCACTTCAAGATGCATATTGTTTCTCCCCGCGAAGCGGGGAGAAACAATGAGTTATGTTGTCTTATAATGAGCAACTTGAAAGGTAACGTGTATATATCAAGACTGGATGTTACAAAGTAACAAAATGAATGCTCAACAAACAATCTTACAGCCATACTAACAGCGCGTTATAGACGAATTAACAGATCTTGATGAGAAGGTTACAAAGATATCTGATTTTATCGGTAGTGTTGCTTATTACCAATTAGCAGAAGTTGAAAGGGTGCTTTCACAAACACAATTATCATGTACTATGACATTTTGCATAAACGGTTCATACGTTTTAATTGTATGACTCAAGCCTGAGTAACTGGGAATGCCTTACCACCTCAGACCAAATGACCTGGGGTGGCGAAGATAACATCTAACGGCTCAGAAACTAAAAATCAATAAGGTGGATGAGCAGCCCACGCCATCTTTATTGCCGGTAAAACTTTTTCTTCATAATCGGCTAAGTTACGAACATTAGGGTAACGGGTCTGTACATATTTAACTCCGTTTAACGCTATTGTTGGGGTAAATCCAAGCAGATTCAAATATCTTTCTATATTCGATAAATTAATAGGCCCATAAGCTAAGTCAGCAAATGCAGCTCTGATAGTCAATCTTCCGAATCCATCAACACTTAGGAATCTGCATTGGATTAAATATTCTAGATATACGTTAAGAATATCAGCGCCTAAAGAATGAGAGGCAGAATGCTCAATAGTGGCTTGAATACGAAGAACTGGCCTGCGTCTGACTAAGGGAAAGCTGGTTTTAAATGGATCTCGCGGATTTATTGGCATAGCGACCTCCATAAAGTATGTTTACATATACTTAATCCCATTTCTGCCCAACAACAAGCGAATAAAACTTAACAATAATTACCCTCTGAAACTAAACCCAATATCTCTGTGTCCATTCCCTGAGTGGCTACAGAAATAACCCATGCTGCCATCCCGTTCCCAACGCCTACGGGCCGGTGGCATTTTTTATATTTACAGGAACCAAAAACATGACCAGTAAAAAAATGACGACAAAACAGAAAACGTTTTGTCGTGAATACCTGGTCGATTTAAATGCAACGCAGGCAGCGATCCGAGCAGGATACAGCCCGAAACGCGCCAGTGAAATCAGCTATCAGTTGATGAAAAAAACCATTGTTATCGCGCTAATCGATGAGCTGAAACAGGAGCACAATAAACAGTTGGGTATTGATGCTAATATGTGCTAATGCGCCTCGTTGAAATCGACCAGATGGATGTGGCGGATATTTTGGAGGAGGACCTCAGTATCAAACCATTGTCCGAAGGACCGGAATCATGGCGCCGTTATCTCAGCGGGTTCAATCTGGCTGAGATGTTCGAGGGTAGAGGTGACGAGCGCGATACTGTCGGCATACTCAAAAAATCAAATGGTCGGACAAAGTCAAAAACCTCGAATTGCTAGGTAAACACATCTCTGTCCAGGCATTCCGCGAGAACGTCAAAAACGAACTGACAGTTGCTAATGACGGCCCAATCGGACACCCGAACAGGCAGAGGCTGCCTATAAGAAAATGATGGGGTGACGCAATGCCTGTGCCGTTTCTGTTTGATTTTCGCACCCCCGATTATAACGCGGTATTCGGGTGGCGGATGGAGCGGTTACAACGTATTCGCCAGAACCCTCGTTATACCCGCTATGCGAACATTTTACCGCGATAATCCAGGGCGATTTATTATTGATTGGGGCATGACGGTAGACCGTACCAGCTTCTATTTTTTTGTGGACGAGGCCGCGTTCCTCGAACGCCTGAGCTGGTGAAAGTTTTGTGACCAGGAATGCTGCTCTGGCTTCTGGGTTGATTTGATCAAACTTACTTGCTCTGCTGATCCGGCGGACAATGTCAAGACGAATATTTCCCGATGTTTTTTTGCTCAAGGCAGCGAAAAATACGGATATCTGGTTAGCGCCGATAATAGAAAATGTGCTCCAATGGGCGTGATCAGAAACCGGTTTTTTTACTGGAAAAGGCAAGAGAATATTTATATCGGAACGCTTTTAAAACACCGCAAAGAAAGTCATGTAAAAACAAGATATTGAATGCATGTTTTGAAAGGCTTAATTCTTAAGATCTTGTGTATGAGATTGGTATATAAGGTGATCGTTTAAATGATCACCTTATTATGGATTAATCTGAACTAATACAGGCTCATTACTTATAATCGATAGTGAAAGTGGCTGTAGCATTAACGCTACCGGCAATGACGGTATTACTGGTTTGATAATACTTTGCCTTATATGACAATGCCTTCAAAGAATTTATCACGCCAAGAGCTTGCGGTTCACCAAACTTCACAGGATTGCCTTTGTCATCTAGCATCTGGATGCCGATCCCTGTTGCTGATGAGGTCGAATCAGCATTTATCACTCCATTTGTATGAGTCTTTCCCGGTTCCCAGGTAATATTCGCGTTCGGGGAGCCTTTACATTGCACATTAACCTCGAAAGAACGTCCACCAGCCGTATCACCGATGTTTTTAAAGTGACTTTTTAATACGGCTCCCATCGGAACATTAACGATAGGCGTGGTTATTTCACAAGATCTTGCCGTGATGTTAAAAGAAGGGATTTTATAAGTGAAAACCGTATGCTTATTTTTAGTATCAGCCATCGTTATTATTATTTCATTGACGGTTCCTGATTGAACAGTGCTATTGATCTCAATAAAAAATTTACTGTTCAATTTTCTGTTGCCGGTGCCGATCCCTCTTGAACTGCCTACATTCATAGCCTGACTCACCACACCATTAGGTTGGAGTTCCCATTTAAATCTGACACCAGGAAGACTGGTTTCATAAAAGTTATTTTTAGGGGAGCCTACATTGACTCCAGTCATGGATTTTACGTATATATGCTGACCGGATATATTGCAGCTTACCCTCATCTCGTTATTGGAGGCGTCTTTTTTGCCTGGCAAATTTTTATAGTCAACATAAATATCATCAAATCTGATTATTTCCTGCATTCTATTCGCCTTACATACTGCGGCTATACCCTGTGTTGAATAGCTCCCCGCGACAATAACAATGATTAATGCCAATAAAAAGTTATTAGCTTTAATTTGAAAATGGTTATTACGTTCAAAATTAAACATGATAAATTCCTTTTAGGTGCGGCAATCAGCAGTCAGGCGTAATACGCCTGACTTTTCGGGCAGCACTGATACATCTGTTTTTGCACGACATTGTTGGTGCTTGTTTTTTCCCCATTGTACTTTTATTTCTGCCTGTTCGGGGACCGCATTCAAATACAACTCACCGTCATCACCAACAATCCCGCTACTGTCACCGTTTGTTAATGCTGCGCTGGCACCGAAAGGCACAGGTTTGCCGTTGTAACGTAATGTCACCAATATGCGGTGCCCTTGACGGACACGAAAATTGGCAGCAACCACGGCCCCGCGAGTCGGTACAATGTGTTGCACTGAATTGTCAAGATCAACACCATCAGCCAGCATTTCGGTATCCAGGGCAATCCGGTTGTAGGTATAAGGTTCGATCGATGGGATCACGGCATAGCCACGTGAATCCGTTTTAATTCCACTGTGATTTAAAATTTTTGTTTCTGCTGCACCGGCTGCTTTGACCAGTGCTACGGTTTCACCTAATGATTGGGAAAACGTAATGCCGTTTTGATGGGCGACAATACCGCCAGACAGCCCGTAGTTAAGTGATTGGCTATTATCACTGTAGCTGTAGCCCAAATTCACACGGCCAGAAGAATGGCTATATTCCAGCGAAACACCACCGCTCGTCCCTTCCATGTTGTTGCTGCGCTCTCCGTGGATACTATATGACAAGGTATGATCGTCCAATGCGCTGCCACTAATTGTCAGTTGTTGGCTTCCTCGACTGTGGCCATTTCTATTCATGCTGTAAGTTACCCATCCATTAGGCAGCCACTGATCCAGTGGAATAGAAACAGTAAACGATGTCTGTATATCCTTACTCTTAATGGATTTATGATTGGCGTCGTAGGAAAGATTCAACCCATAACTGATCCCTGCAAGGTTAATGTTGTAACCTGCAGATAATGATTGGTTGGTGCCTTGTTTTCCCCAGTAATCTTGCTGATAGGCAGACACATAAATATTGCCAAAATCCCCCATCCCTTGATTTAAGGTTAGCTGCAATTGGCTACGCTTATTCTGGCCGCGGCCGGCTTCTTTTCTTACTGAATATTCATTTGCTTCTGCAAATGAATAGTATTCTGGTGTGGAATAGCGATATCCAGCCAATGTCAGGGATGTTCCCGTTGCCTCGATACTTTTCGTATATTGGATTCGGTACGATTGCCCTTGTTTACGTTTATTCTCATGCAACCAGGCATCTGCTTGTGTCATATCCAGAGAAATCGCCCCAAAATTACCTAAACCAATTCCCAGACCAGCGTTAAACGCCCGGTAGTTTTCTGCTACCTGAACACCAGATAGCAAACTTAACCGATTAGAGAGTCCATAGATAAATGTCGCTTCACTAAAATAAGGTTTATCAGTGTTGGCATTGGCATAACGGTAGCGCCCCAAGGTAACCTGATATTTTAATTGTCCTTCTCGCTGCATCACGGGTACTGATGAAAATGGTTGCACAAATTTACGCTGTTGCCCGTCTTTTTCGGTGATTGTGATATCCAAATCACCCGAGCCGGAAGTGGAATAAAGATCCGTAATAACGAAAGGCCCTGGTGGAACATAGCTTTCGTAAATAACGTAATTATTTTGGCGGATTGTTACGCGCGCATGGGTTTGAGCAATACCCCGGATAATTGGCGCAAATCCACGCTGGCTGCTGGGCAACATTAAGCTATCGGATGTCATAGAAGCCCCGATAAATGGCACGCTTTCAAATATATCTCCGTCAGTAAAGGTTTCGCCGAGAATTATTTGACTTTTTAGTTCTGGAATGTCCCGTTGGATGTAACTGTTAATAGATGAAAAACGACTCTCACCTTGGTTTTTTTCAGAATTATACTCATAAACCGATTGATTCCTTATACGCCAGGCTCCGATATTGATTCCGCTTTGTAAATTTAAAAAATAACTTTGATTTTTTGTGTTTTTATTATCATTCTCCGAACCACTAAAATTATAGCTCATTAAAAAGGCTGTCTCTCCATGCTGCCATAAATGTGGTGCTACAGTATCTTTGGCTTGATTATCCAAAGCTGCTTGTGGAATGCTGATATCCAGACGTTGCCCATAGAAATCGAATGAAGTCGATGCCTGCAGAATATATTCGCTAATATCATCAATAACTTGTTCAGGAGAGAGTTTCATCAACGCAGGAAAAGCGGACATCTTCACACCAAACTGTTTTAAATTATCAACCGTTAGTTGTGGAGACAGTTTTCCATTTTCCAGTTTAATAAAGTTAACCTGTTTTGTTTCTTTCTCTTTCCCGTTAAGAAATATGCTCACCTGATACTGACCTGGTAATTGACCTCCGGGGAATGAAAATACGCTTAAATCAATCGCCGATTGAGTTTCATCTAACTCCAATGCGGATAAGCGAAAATAATCCTGTGCCGTGACGGGTAATGATAACAATACAGAAAAACATAAAATAAAGATTGAAAGCAAATATGTTGGCATAATTGTGCCGCTACTCTTTTTATATTTAATAAATATGATTTTTCGTTCCCAATATTTAACTTTTATTTTCTTTTTAAGGCAGGTTTTTAATGACTTCTTTACTTATACCGCCATGACTGTTGATGCTATTCCAGCTAACTAAGCCTGATGATTCAGATGGCAGAACGAAATGTGCTACACCATGTGGAGGGATCATATCCGTACCCGTCAGGAGCTTACCGGCCACTTTGAGCTGCCCGATGGTGACGTAATAATTACTGGGGTTTTTGACCTCAAGTTGGTGACCAATGCGATGAAATGTCAGCATCTTATAAGCTTCTTCAGAATCACCTTCAATGCCTTCAGGCCGATAAAACAATTTAATTCGGGTTTTCACCGCAATTAATAAAGTATTCTGTTCGTTTTCTTGTATGGCAGGAATAGACTTTACATTAAGGTAAAAAACCGATTCCCTATCCTCAGGTAAATTACCACCGATACGGACAATACGAAGAATACTTTCTTTGTCAGCATCCAAACGAAATAGCGGAGGCGTTACAATAAAAGGCGCTTTTTCTCCTTTTGAGTCAGCACTGATAAAAGACTGAATTAAATAAGGCCGGCTTTCGTCAGCGTTTTTCACCGAAATTGAAGTTTCTTTTTTATTTCCTTTGTAAATAACACGGGTTCCACCAATAGTGACACCCGCCCAGGACGGAAATATAAAAAACAATAAAAATATGAGCGTTATTTTTTTCGTTAACATATACGATATAAATATTTTTTTTATTTTATCTTTCATTATTACATGACTAATTATGATGTTAATAGCGCCTGGCCGCAGCCATAAAAATACCTCTGCGGCTAGGGAATAGATAATTAATTTTTTATTTGTAATTTATATTAAAATTAAGTGTGGCATCGGCTTTGCCGGCTCTAACGCTTTGTCCATTAGATACATAAGCCACTTGTAAAGGTATTTCCATATCCGCCTTGTCGATTGTAACTCCTGGCAGCTTAGAAGAGGAAGAAAGATCTATCAGCCCACCTGCGTTGTTATAAATACCAATGCCAATTCCGGCTGCAGCTGTTCCAGAAGATCCATCTAATGCTAATAGCCTGTTATCGGTGGAATCCGGTGTATTTCCAGAAAGTGTGACTTCCATGATAAGCGGTGTGGTAGTAACAGGACAGCCGGTTAATTTAATACTAAAAGGCTTTTTGCTCCCTGTAATTTCAGATCCTTTTTTTCCGATATCGCTCATGTGATATGTTCCCATATTCACAGTATTGCCAGAAACATCACTATCACACGTTGATTCTATAATATCCCCGTGGAATTTTACTGATCCCGTTGTTACCGGAAAAGCCGCATAAGAAACACTGCTTACTGAAACCAATATTGCAGCAATAAAAGATGAAACTAAACTATTTTTCATTCACATGTCCATAACAATCATAATATAAAACTACTTATTATGTATAACGCAATATAATAAAGTGCCATAACAAAAAGATTTTGAGCACAGATTTTTGTGCGCAGAAGAAAAATTTACCTTATGTATCAAAAAAGATCAACAAAACTATCGGTAATCACGATCAATTGCCAATATATTGATAGGATTTATCAATCAAGTAAAAATGAAGAATTTGCGGGAAGCTTTTTTACGTAAGCGATAATTTTTTCTTTTTCTATCAAAAGCATATCGAGGAAAATGGGGTTATTTTCTTGTTGCTGACAAAAGAGCGTTGTTCATTCAATTCCGCAAATGAGCGGTAAGCTTTTCGTCTTGATATTACCTGTTTTCATGCTTGCGTACCGGTTCGGTTTGGTCACAATATCGACAAATAACTTTTATCGTAATAATGATGATGATCGCTTTTTAAAAAAACATAATAAATATCAAATTAACACTTTGGAGTCATATACCCATCTCATTTCAAAATGCATATTGTTTCTCCCCGCGAAGCGGGGAGAAACAATGAGTTATGTTGTCTAATAATGAGCAACTTGAAGTTTGCAAATCAATGTGATTGTTTATATCTCAAAACGCATCTTGCAGTTAGATTGGTATAACTAAAAAAGTGAATATATCGGAACTATCACCGAAGGACCATATTCCTTTAAAAGCGTGTTAGTATAATGAAAATTATTTTCTTTTTTATCAAGGGGGAAATACAGATACACAGAAACAGACCCCTTATCACTGTCAATAAACCAAGAGGTCTGTAGAGCTTACTGCTTAGGCAGTAACCGAATGATCAAACGCTGATCTTGTGGCCTGATAGCGCTGAATGACGACGGGCCTGGCCGTCTGCACCATAAAAAGAAGGGCTGTGGTGAGTTTTCAGAAAAGCGATCGCTTTACTATTTAACGCTATATGTTGTTCCAGTAAAAATCCGTTATGTGAATTTAAATCACGGATGTGTTCAACAGATTGACTAATTTGACTCCATAAGACGGCTAGCCTTTTATGGTTAGCATAAGGAGCATTTATTTTTAGCGTGTCATTTAACTGCTGGCGTTTTCGTTCAGCATGATCGAGTGCTGAAAGCAAAAATGTCTTTTGTTCCGTCACACGATGTAAATGATTCACTTCAATAAAGCCTTCGTTCAATATGCGCTGTTCTTCTGCCATAGTTTGCGAAAGCAAATTTAAGTGCGCGCTTTGCTGTTCAAGCAAGAGTTGAAGTTCTTCCATTTATGGCTCTTTAGATTGGGTGTTTATTTATCATATTCCATGTTTTCAAGGGCCTCCCTAAATAGAGCATCAGCAATTTTACCGCTGTCCATCGTTAGGGTTCCCTTTGCAATGGCTTCTTTCAGTTGTTGTACTTTCTGGATATTAATATCCTGACTGCTTGGCTGGACGAGCTTTTTCTGCGCTTCGCTCAGCTTAACTTGTGTATCTGCGCTTTTTTCTGCAACAGCCACAATTCTGCGAGTGCTCTGAGCACCTTCATTGGCATTGCGCTGTTGTAAAGCGGCAATGGCCAGTAGAGGTTGAGTGCGTTCAATACTCATAATCGTAATCCTTTAATCAGGCATTATTTATTTGTCTTAGGTAGCAGGCGATATACCGCTGGCATGCCTGTAAATCATGGTCTGTTGGTTATATCGGCGTGAAGAAGTAAAACTTTAGCCATTTATAACATCATTTTTACACTACCATTTTCTTGAGCTTCACCCGTAATGACCTGTCCAGAGTTCAGGCGGACACGGATATTATCAAAACTCGCGGCGTTGTTAATCGCTTTTCCTTCATAACGCACCTGAAAATGGTGCCCATCTACGGTGACAACCACATTTTGCCCGGCTTGAATTGCCCAGGGACGCCGGAGCATATTGCGTGTGATGAATTGTCCGGCAGGTATGTTGCGCAGCGCAATACCATTTTGTATGGCTTTGCTGTTACGGATTATGTCGTTTGGCAGCTTATCTAAGGAACCTGTTTTTACTTGAAAATCTTTTATTGTCAGGGCTGTATTGCGGCTAATAGCCCGCTTAGAAACCAAATAAGGGCCGATGACATTGACATAAACCTGAATAAAACGGCGTTGCTGACCACAAGTCACAGGTACAGAAAGGTTACCCCAATTTTTGTTGCTAAGTAATGGTTGTATTTCAGGATGTTCACAAACCGGCCATTGTTGTTCGGGCGTTTTGATCTCCACTGAAACCTGATGATTTGATGGGCGATGGATCTGCCTGAAATAGTCATCTATTAATTGCGCTATGTTGTTTCCCCAAGCGACAGAACTGCCGAAAACAAAAAATAGATTAAGGAAAAAGGCAAGGAACCCGATAAACTTTAGTGCAGGCATTTCACCACCTTAAATCCTGTTAGTGAGCCATGATTACAAAAAATATTCAGCACCTGTTGGATGTGAGTAGTGTAACTCGATTGATTATTCGTTAATGGGATAAATAGCAATTCAATTTGTTTCTATTCTTCGAATTACCTTTTTCTTCTCCGTTTATTCTGTTAGCTGCTTGGGGCTTATCCCCGACAGAACTAACCCGAGGGAGGAATATGCTCGATAAATTAGATGCCGCTTTTCAATTTCGACAAGAAGCGCTGGCGCTCCGCAACCAGCGGCAGGAAATTTTGTCTGCCAATATCGCCAATGCGGATACCCCTGGCTATCAGGCGCGTGATATCGATTTTGCTGCTCAACTGAAAAAAGTCATGGCACATGGTCGTGTAACGGGGAATGGAATTGGGCTATCTCTGACTTCCGATCGACATATTCCCGTTCAGCCTCAAAAACGTCTGGAGATGGATCTGCTGTATCGGGTGCCATACCAGACCGCCATGGATGGAAATACCGTTGACATGGATATAGAACGCAGCAATTTCGCAGATAACAGTTTGAAATATCAGGCTGAACTCACGATGACCAATGCACAAATCAAAAGCATGATGTCAGTTCTACAGTCACAAGGATAATGGGAATGTCTCTACTTAGTATTTTTGATATTGCCAGTTCGGCACTTTCTGCTCAGTCTCAGCGACTGAACGTTAGCGCCAGTAATATGGCGAATGCCGACAGTGTTGCGGGACCGGATGGCGAGCCATACCGTGCCAAGCAAGTGGTCTTCCGTGTCGCCGCTCCCGCAGGCCAAGAGGTTGGCGGTGTTCGCGTTAGTGAAGTTGTGGATGATCCTTCACCTTTCCGTCTTGAATATCAGCCTGGCCATCCACTGGCCGATGAAAAAGGTTATGTACGTATGCCGAATGTGGATGTCGTTGGAGAAATGGTCAATACCATCTCCGCTTCCCGCAGTTATCAGGCAAACGTCGAAGTGCTAAATACGACCAAATCCATCATGTTGAAAACGCTGACACTAGGCCAGTAACAGGAATATCGTTATGGGAATTACCGCTTCTGTTAATGAATCATTGGATAATTCAACCGTCGGTGAACTGGCTAAGTTGACCAACCGAGAATTGCAAAGCAGTGGTGATATTAAAGATAGCTTCTTGAAGATCTTGGTTGCTCAGCTCCAAAACCAAGATCCAACCAACCCAATGCAAAACAGTGAAGTGACTTCACAGATTGCGCAGATCAGCACGGTTGAAGGGATTGAGAAGCTCAATAAGACGCTGGGTTCCATTGTCGGGCAAATGGACAGTAACCACACGATGCAAACGGTCGCACTGATTGGCCGAGATGTCATGGTGCCCGGCAATGAGATTTTGCTGGGGGCTAGTGAAAACAGTGCAACCCCAATCGGCTTTGAACTAAGCCGACCCGCCGATACTGTCAAAGTGACCATCAGAAATAAAAGTGGCGTAGTTGTTCGGGAGATGGAATTCAATAAATTGGATCCCAATTCATCTGAATTTTTGGGTGCCGGTGTACACAGCTTCAGATGGGATGGTAAAGACGCAGACGGCAATGTAGTGGAACAAGGCGCTTACAACTTCATCGTTTCCGCAAGCCAGCAGGATCAAGCGCTGATGGTCAATGCCCTGAGAGCTGCCAAGGTTGAAGGCGTTGTGCGGCAAGAGAATGGCACTAAATTGGATTTAGGGCTGGTGGGTACGGTAAACATGGACGAAGTTCGTCAGATTCTTTAATTAAACGGAGGACATATGGCTTTTTCACAAGCGGTCAGTGGCTTAAATGCTGCAGCAAGCAACTTAGACGTTATTGGTAATAATATTGCAAACTCGGCAACATACGGATTTAAATCCAGTTCTGTTGCTTTTTCCGATGTGTTCAGTGGCTCAGATGTCGGGTTGGGCGTGAAAGTTTCTGGCATGGTGCAGAACTTTAAGGATGGTTCAATCACCAAAACCAATGATCAATTAAATATGGCGATTACCCAGGGCGGTTTTTTCCGTATGCAGGATACCAACGGTAATATTTTTTATTCCCGTAATGGTCAATTTAAAATGGATGCTGATCGTAATGTGATCGATATGCAGGGCATGAAATTGACGGGTTATCAAGCCATTCAGGGTAAAGATGGCCCTGAAATTCAACAAGGTGCCGCACCAGGGCCAATTTCGATTCCCACTGACATGCTGGCTGCTAAGGCGACGACAGAAGTTAAGATGAAGGCTAACCTGAATTCGATGCATGACAAGATCGATACGGCAGCTAATCCATTTAAACCGGATGTGAAAGATACTTTTAACTACAGTTCCGGTATCTCGGTATACGATAGCCTCGGTAATGAACATAATGTCAATGTGTTCTTCGTCAAGACAGATGATAATCAGTGGGATATTTATGCCCTGGATACTTCTGTTAAGAATGCGGCAGCTGAAAAATTAAACAAAGAAGGCAGTGTGAGTTTTGATGGCAATGGTAAGCTTGCGGCACCTACAACGGCTGAAAACGTATTTGCTTTCGCTATGCCAGCCTTGAATGGTTCTAATTCGGACATAATCAAGTTTGACTTTAACGGTAGCAAGCAGCAGAGAGTCAAAGAAGATTCCATCTCTAATCAAAAGCAAGACGGTTATGCGGCAGGTCACTTCACCAACTACCAAGTTGAGGGGGATGGCAAAATTTACGGTATTTATTCTAACGAGCAGAAACAAGTATTGGGACAAGTCGTACTGGCGAACTTCTCCAATCCGGCAGGCTTAGCCTCTCAGGGTGATAACGTTTGGATCGAAACCGGTGCATCCGGTAGCCCAGTGGTCGGTACCGCAGGTTCAGGTAACTTCGGTAAGTTGATCAGTAGCTCATTGGAATCATCAAACGTTGATATGAGCCAGGAGCTGGTCAGTATGATTGTCGCCCAGCGTAACTACCAATCTAACGCCCAGACCATCAAAACGCAGGATCAAATTCTGCAAACGCTGGTCAGTATGCGTTAATAGGCTCAGGCGGATAGCTTTATGGATCACGTCATTTATACCGCTATGGGCGCTGCGCGCCAAACGCTGGAACATCAGGCTGTCACAGCCAACAATCTGGCTAATGCGTCAACACCGGGATTCAAGGCCCAGCTTGCTGCCCTGCGTGCCGTACCTATTGAAGGTGAAACCTTGCCGACACGCTCGCTGGTCGTTGCCTCTACTCCTGGCATGGATAGCCGTCAAGGTCCCATGAATTACACTTCTCGTCCGTTAGATGTGGCAGTCGGACAAGGTGGCTATTTGGCTGTCCAGCTTGAAGACGGGACAGAAGCCTATACCCGCAACGGCAGTATCCAGATTTCACCCGAAGGGCAACTGATGGTACAGGGGCGTATGTTGATGGGTGAAAACGGGCCGATTGATGTCCCGCCGCAGGCTGAACTGACCATTGCGACAGACGGTGCCATCTCTGCCCTGATTGCCAGCGATCCTCCCACTTTGTTGGGCCAGATTGGCAAGCTGAAAATCGTTAAACCAGAAGCTAACCAAGTCGTGCGTGGTGATGATGGTTTGTTCCATTTAACGCCACTGGCGCGGGAACAGCAGGGCAATGAATTGGCGGCCAGCACCGAAGTGAAACTGATGCCAGGTGTTCTGGAAGGCAGCAATGTGAATCCAGTAGAAAGCATGGTGAACATGATCGCCAACGCGCGTCGCTTTGAAATGCAAATGAAAGTCATACACAGTTCCGATGAGAATGCACAGCGGGCTAACCAAATTCTCGCTATGAGCTAAATCGGAGACAGGGGATAAATTCATGATCCGATCTTTATGGATTGCCAAGACTGGGCTGGATGCTCAGCAAACCAATATGGATGTTATTTCTAACAACTTGGCAAACGTCAGCACCAACGGTTTCAAACGCCAGCGTGCGGTGTTTGAAGATTTGCTCTATCAAACCGAGCGTCAGCCGGGCGCGATGTCGTCTGAACAGACAACCCTGCCATCAGGTTTGCAGATTGGTACGGGCGCCCGACCGGTAGCTACCGAGCGGCTGCACAGCCAGGGTAACCTGGCGAAAACCAATAGCAGCCAGGATGTGGCAATTAAAGGACAGGGCTTTTTCCAAGTCCAGATGCCTGATGGCACCATTGGCTATACCCGTGATGGTTCATTTCAGAAAGATCAGAATGGTCAGCTGGTTACTGTGGGTGGTTTTCAGATAGTCCCTGCCATCATCATTCCAGATAATGCCACGAAGCTTAACATTGCCAGTGATGGTACTGTCAGTGTAAACGTGCAAGGGCAAAATGCGCCTCAGCAGATTGGGCAACTGACATTGACCACGTTTATCAATGAAAGTGGGCTGGAAAGCATCGGTGAGAATTTGTATCTGGAAACCAACAGTTCTGGCGTGCCAGTAGAAAATGCACCGGGTATCAATGGCGCTGGTGTGCTCTATCAAGGCTTTGTCGAAACGTCTAACGTCAATGTGGCGGAAGAGTTGGTCACTATGATCCAGGTGCAGCGAGCCTATGAAATCAACAGCAAGGCAGTATCAACTTCTGATCAAATGCTGCAAAAGCTGACTCAGTTATAACCTAACCATTAATGGTGGGGGAACACGTTCCTCCACTATTTCTACGATAAACTTAAGAGCATAGAAGATGGATACAATGCCCGTTGCCGAAAGCCATGCTAAAAACCATGTAGCTTATGGCTCCACTGGTTTACGGAAAAACCAGAGAAATAAGTGGCGTATCAGCATATCTGTGGCGGCACTAGCACTGACATTAGGGGGCTGTGCTTATATGCCGCACAAGCCACTGGTAGAAGGGCAAACAACCGCAAAACCCGCCGAAACGCCTGCTCCAACGCCAAATGGTTCTATTTTTCAAACGGTTCAACCGGTCTATTACGGCTATCAGCCACTGTTTGAAGACCGCCGTCCACGCAATATCGGTGATACGCTGACGATTATCTTGCAAGAGAACGTCAGCGCAAGCAAAAACTCTTCAGCCAATGCCAGCCGCAATGGAAAAACCAGTTTCACAGCGGCTTTGACCCCTCGTTTTTTACAGGGATTGATGGGCGGTGAAAAAACCGATCTGGGTATGGAAGGCAATAATGAATTTGGCGGCAAGGGGGGGGCGAATGCCAACAATACCTTCAGGGGCACCATTACTGTGACTGTGGATAAGCTGCTGGCCAATGGTAACCTGCATGTAGTGGGAGAAAAACAGATCGCCATTAATCAGGGGACGGAGTTTATTCGTTTCTCTGGTGTTGTTAACCCGCGCACGATCACGGGCAACAATTCGGTGAGTTCCAATCAAGTTGCTGATGCCCGTATTGAGTATGTTGGTGATGGTTATATCAACGAAGCGCAGCATATGGGTTGGTTGCAACGTTTCTTTATCAATATCTCACCGTTTTAAAAGAGGATGGTCAGGATGAAAAAATTAGTCGCCAGCCTTTTTACGTTTTTGTTGGTGCTGTCTGGTATGTTCACTTCTGCCAGTGTTTTTGCTGAACGTATTCGTGATTTGACGACGCTTGAAGGAGTCAGGGATAACGCGCTGATTGGTTATGGTTTGGTTGTTGGGCTGGATGGAACGGGTGACCAAACCATGCAGACGCCTTTTACTACCCAAAGCCTGAGCAATATGTTGTCACAATTAGGGATCACTGTACCTGCTGGGACAAATATGCAGCTTAAAAACGTCGCTGCCGTGATGGTGACAGCAAAACTGCCACCTTTTGCACGTGCAGGGCAGAACATTGATGTTGTCGTTTCCTCGCTGGGTAATGCCAAGAGCTTGCGTGGCGGGACATTGCTGATGACACCATTAAAAGGGGTGGATAACCAGGTTTATGCCTTGGCTCAGGGTAATATTCTGGTGGGGGGAGCCGGTGTGAGTGCCGGCGGTAACAGTATCAAAGTCAACCAACTTGCGGGTGGCCGGATCTCCAATGGTGCGGTGATTGAACGTGAATTGCCAACCCAGTTCGGACAAAAAGGCACACTGAACCTGCAATTGAATGATGATGATTTTGGTCTGGCTCAGAAAATCAGTGATGCGATCAACCGATTGAAAGGCACAGGAACGGCGACGCCGTTGGATCCCCGCACGGTGCAGTTGCGCTTGCCGATTGAGAACAGCGAACAGGTGAGGTTTCTGGCTCAGGTGCAGAATTTGCCTATCCGCGTGGATGCCGGTGATGCCAAAGTGATTTTCAACTCCCGAACGGGTTCCGTGGTGATGAACCGCAATGTGACCTTGGACAGCTGTGCAATTGCTCATGGTAGTTTGTCCGTGACCGTTGAACGTCAGATCGTGGTTAACCAGCCCAATACGCCGTTGGCGGGAGGCAGCACTGTCGTAACCCGTAATACGGGGGTTGGTATTCAGGAGCAGGGTGGTGCATTGCAGCAGCTGAGTGCCAGTGCCAATCTGACACAAGTTGTGCGTGCGTTGAATGCGTTGGGGGCAACACCAACCGATTTAATGTCGATTTTGCAGGCAATGGACAGCGCAGGTTGTCTGCGGGCGAAATTGGAGATTATCTGATGAATGACTTTCTGACGATGTCCAATGCAGCTTACGATGTTAACTCATTGCATTCACTGAAAGCTAAATTGTCACAGGAACCACAACAAGGGCTACGGCAAGTAGCCCAACAATTAGAAGGCGTCTTCGTTCAGATGATGCTGAAAAGTATGCGTTCCTCGTTGCCGCAGGATGGCATTTTAAGCAGTGAGCAGACGCGCTTTTATACTTCACTGTACGATCAGCAAATTGCTCAGGATCTTTCCCAAAAAGGCTTAGGATTTGCGGATATGATCGTTAAGCAATTTTCTCATGCAAATAATGTCGCAAATAATGTGCCAGATGAATTAGCCAGCACGGTGCCGATGCCGCTGGATAATGAAATCTTGCAAACATTACCGAAGCAGGCATTGGAACCATTTATGCGTCGGGCGATGCCAACTCCTAAAAATCCATCTTCGGCGAATGGTTCACCTCAATACAGTTCAGCCCCACCAAAATCATTGCCGATGCACAGTGCCAGCTTTGTTTCCATGCTTTCCTTGCCCGCTCAGTTGGCAAGCCAGCAAAGTGGTATTCCTCATTTGTTGATTATTGCTCAGGCAGCGCTGGAATCCGGTTGGGGGCAGCGAGAAATTCTGACTGCGGAAGGTAAGCCAAGTCATAATTTGTTTGGTATTAAAGCGGGAAAACACTGGAAAGGTCCCGTCACTAATATTATGACGACGGAATACATTGATGGTGAGCCGAAGAAAATGCAGGACAGCTTCCGCGTCTATAGCTCTTATGCGGAAGCGATAACGGATTACGTCAAGTTACTGACAGAAAACCCCCGTTACACCAAGGTTGCACAATCAACAACGGCGGAGCAGGGCGCGTATTCCTTACAAGAGGCTGGATATGCCACCGATCCAGGTTATGCCCAAAAATTAGTGTCATTGATCCAGCAGCTAAAAAGCACCGGCAAGCAAATGGCAAAAGCCTATACCTATGATATCGATAACCTGTTTTAAGGGAATCAATTCGCTCAAGAATCAAGGTATTTTGCCGATAACTGTAGCAGTGCATTACCTCCCACGATGGAGGCATAACGAAAACGTAAAAGGATCTACACATGTCCAATAGTCTTATCAATACTGCTATGAGTGGTATTAATGCTGCACAAGTGGCAATGGGTGTCGTGGGTAATAACATTACCAACTCTAAGGCCGAAGGATATCACCGACAGACAGCGGTAATGTTGCCGGATAGCGGTAGCATGTCGCCGGTTGGTTTTATTGGCAATGGTGTGAATGTTAATTCTATTAACCGCCAATACGATGAATTTATTAGTCAGCAATATAACACTGCACAAACCAAGTATGACGAATTAGATACATACAATCAGCAAATCTCCCAGGTTGAAAATCTGCTGGCCGATAAAGCAACTAGCCTTTCCAGCTTTATGGAAGACCTTTTTAAGGGCCTGAGTACGCTTGAAAATAACGCGGAAGACCATGCGGCAAGAACGACAGTACGGGGCAAAGCTGAAGGTTTGGTTAACCGATTTAAAGAAGCTGATCAAACGCTCCGTAAGTTAGACGAAGGTATCAATCACCAAATTGATCAGCATGTTGCCGCAATCAATAAATACGCGGAAGAAATAGCCTTTCTGAACGATGAAGTTTCTCGTATGCGTGGCGCAGGAAACGGTGAACCGCTGGCTTTACTGGATAAACGTGATCATGCGCTGTATCAGTTAAATCGGCTTGTTGGTGTAGAACTGACTAAGCAAGATGGCGGTGTTTACAACGTCTCATTTGGCGGTGGCATGTCACTGGTATCTGGCAGTAATGCCTATCGATTGGAAGCGATCCCATCCAGTGCAGATAGCAACCGTGTCACGCTGGGCTACGATAATGGCACAGGGACCAGAGAGATTGATGAACGCTTTGTCTCGCAAGGAAAGTTGGGCGGTGCATTACGTGCACGTAGTGAAGTGATAGAGCCAACCCGCAATCAATTAAACCAATTGGGATTAGTGATGGCGGATCGATTCAATCAGGTCCAGCGCGGTGGCTTTGATCTGAATGGTGAAGCCGGTATTAATTTCTTCAATTTTGCGCAGCCAGCAACCATTGCTAACAGCAATAACAAAGGCACAGCTGAAATTAAAGTGGAATATGCAGATACCACTAAAGTCAAAGACAGTGACTACACCATCAAATATGAAGGTGGAGATTGGAAAATACAGCGTGTTGCTGACAGGGAAATGATCTCTGTAACTAAAAATGGTGATACGCTGGAATTTGACGGTCTGAAAGTCGACATCAATGCAACGAATCCACAGGATAATGATCGATACATACTGAAAACGGTCAGTAGTGTCATCTCTGCACTGGAAGTCAATATTAAGGATTCTTCTCAACTGGCAACGGCGGGCGCCAAAAATTCTGGGCCAAGTGATAACGAAAACGCGAAGAAATTCACCCTCCTGCAAAAAGAAAAACTTATTAATGGTAAAAATACCTTGACTGATGCTTATGCTTCGCTGGTCAGTACGGTGGGGAGCAAGGCCAATAGTTCTAAGCGCAGTCTGGAGGCTCAAAATATCAGCCTAAAGGCGAGTTTCAAAGCCCGTGAGCAGGTATCTGGTGTCAATATGGACGAAGAATACGGCGAGCTGCAACGTTTGCAGCAATACTATTTGGCAAATGCTCGTGTTATCCAGACTGCATCAACGTTGTTTAATGCCATTCTGGACATCCGTTAATCACTAGTGGCAAAAGAGAAGAAGGAACTGATATTGTGCGTGTAAGTACGAATCTTTTATACAGCCAGAAAATGAATGGGGTTTTTGGTTCCCAGGCTAAATGGATGCAATATGGTGAACAGTTATCCAGTGGGAAACGTGTTATCAAACCCTCTGATGATCCGTTGGCTGCTTCACAGAATATTATGGTTGCTCAATCTGAGGCGAAGAATCAGCAATTTGTGACGGCTCGTATCTTTGCCAAAAACACGATGTCAACCCAATTGAGCACTATCGATGGTGTTGTCTCGGTGACACATAATGTTTTAGAAACATTAGTCGCGGCGGCGAGTGCACAGAGCGATCATGATCGTGAGTCTTATGCCCAGCAATTAGATGGGCTTAAACAGCAATTGCTGAACCTTGGGAACAAAACCGATGGTAATGGCCGCTATATTTTTGCCGGTTATAAGACGGATGTTCCACCTTTTGCAGCGGATGGCAGTGGAAAAGTTCACTACAAAGGTGGATATGAAGCGATAAGCCAAAGGGTGGATGACAATCGTTCCATGGTTATTGCCCATACTGGGGAAAAAGTCTTTTTATCGGCAACGTCCAACCCGATTAAAGAGCCTGATGGCAGCGCAAGTGAATCCGATATTTTTGCGTCTATTGATTTTGCTATTGAGGCGCTTAAAAAGCCATTTACGGATGCCAGCGCAACAGAAAAAGAGGAATCACTGAAGCAAATTGACAAGGCTAACCGAGGAATACGTAACAGCTTGAATAACTTATCCTCGGCGCAAGCCGTGTTAGGGCTACAGCTTCAGGAAATGGAGCAACTGGATGCGTTAGCCAGTGAACGCAGCATAGCCAATAAAGTTCGTATGGGGGAATTAGTCGATGCGGATGTTCTCTCCACCATTTCCAGCTATCTTCAGGAACAGGCTGCATTACAGGCTTCCTATAAAGCTTTTTCTGATTTAAAAGGTATGTCTTTGTTTGAGATGTATCGTTAATTAAGCTTGGTCTATTTCCAACTTTTCAGGTTGCAGTTTTATTTTCTTACCTCACTGATATAGCCCTTGTTTTTCCATTAAATTAGGAAAAACAAGGGCTTATTTAGGCTGTAGATTGGCGAATGATTTCCCCCAGAAGTTTCTCTTCAGGAAGAGGCGGGTAAAGCGTCTGTTTCAATTTATTTAATTCAACTAATGGTCAGCTTGTTAGCTAAAGCAACCACCGCTTTCATGGCGCTACATCGGGTAATCAGCGCTTTTAGCCACTCGCCTAAAGGATCATCCCGTTTTTGTACGCCCTGCCTCATCGCGCGGGCACCATGGATAACTGAGCAAGGAGGGAAGATCTTTGTGGTGATATTTCCAGATATGGTCCAGATAAAAATGTTTAAAATCACGATAATGCGACAATTACTGCCACTGAGGGATGAAAAAACAGCAGAAATTATCGACATCACAGAAAATTTCAACTAACTTGTTCATAGCTTGTTCCTCCTCGGAGCGGTTTTTGGTGGCACCAAAACTTTGCTTCTGGAACAGGCCCAGCGTCAATTTCTTATCCAGAATTCAGGTTGAATAAGTGTCGGTTGAAACTTGACTCTGCCTGAGTGAGATTGATGGGAACTTACTGGATCATTTGTTGTTATCACATGACAGTGTCAAAACACATTGCCTTCATCATAACACCATTTACGAATGGTAAGGAACAAGCATGTGTACCCGTATTTTTATGAATATGTATCCCAAATATATGGTCAGTGCCCGCACGTTAGATTTTTTTGGGCCTGTTGACCCTGCTTTGATTATTACGCCTCGTGGCGTTGCCCGTCATGGCGGTCATGCTAAAAACGCGGCTCAGTGGAAAACACAATATGGCAGTGTTGTGATTTATGCTAATGGCATATTTCCGATGGATGGCATGAATGAAAAAGGACTGGCAGCGCATACGCTGTTTTATATGAATGGGAAACAAGAGCAACAAGATAATCAGGATAAACCGGTTATCGAGAGCCGGGCTTGGGTCAGTTATATTCTGGATAATTATACTTCTGTTACTCAGGTGGTCAGTGCAATTAGACAGGATGTCAGATTAGTCGCCGTTCATCTGCCTATTGATTATGCGTCTGATACCAAACATATCGCTATTGAAGACCTTAGCGGTGATTCAGCCATCATAGAAATTGATGACGGTAAGGTAAATATCTATCATGATCAAAATTACCGTGTCATGACCAATCCGCCGTCATACGATCAACAACTGAAAAATCTGTCGAAATTCCATCATGTTAAACGTGAAGAACTGCCCGGTGGACTGCAAGCAGATGTCCGTTTGGTACGCGCCAGTTACTACTTAAAGCATATCCCGCAACCAGATAATAAAAATCAGGCTGAGGGTTTTATTTTATCTGTCATCAATAATGTGTCTTACCCCATCGGTTCCCCGGCAGAAATCGAAGAACAACATGTTACCGATATGTACATAAAATACAGTCAGCGCCCAGAACAAAACAAAGGTGTGGGTACTTACTGGATGACTATTTCTGACCTCAGTCATGGTGAATATCACTTTAAATCCACTTTTGCAGCTTCTCAGGTCTGGGTTTCTCTGCATGAGATTGACTTTAGTCAGACACAACCTGTACGAAAAATCACACACCTGAATGATTACGCTCAAGCCGGTTGGGAAGGCAATATTCTCGCCCATGCCAAATAAGCTGAAGATCTTCTGAATCGGGAGGTTAAGTGAATATGGGACACTCTTCGGTCCGGGAGTGGGATACGCGCCGAATGGAAAAGCAACGCCGTTTATCATCGGTTCCTGTCCAAGGTAAAGTTCTCCCCACTGATCAATTTGTTGATATGTTAGAAATACTCCTACATCCCGGTGACCGAGTCGTCTTAGAGGGAAATAACCAAAAGCAGGCCGACTTTTTAGCACGTTCATTAAGTAAGATGAATGCAAACAAGATTCATGATCTACATATGATCATTCCAAGCGTCAGCCTGCCTGAACATCTGGATTTATTTGAACAAGGGATCGCCAGTCAGTTGGAGCTGTCATTCTCTGGACCACAGAGCTTACGTTTATCACAACTGCTGGAAGACGGTGCATTAGAAATTGGCGCTATTCATACTTATATCGAGCTTTATTCACGGTTATTTGTCGATTTAGTGCCCAATGTCGCATTAGTCGCTGCCTATAAAGCTGACCGACATGGAAATCTCTATACTGGCCCCAGTACAGAAGATACCCCACCTCTGGTAGAAGCCACTGCATTCAAAAACGGTATCGTTATTGCTCAAATTAACGAATTGGTCGACGATGAATCTGACCTGCCACGTGTTGATATTCCAGGATCATGGATTGATTTTATTGTGGTCGCAGATAAGCCTTTCTTCATTGAACCGTTATTTACCCGTGATCCCCGATTGATAAAACCCCTTCATATTCTGATGGGTATGATGGCTATCAAGGGCATTTATTCGATATAAAACCGGTTTTGTTGATGCACTTATTGAAGATGATATTGGACAGATTCGGCATCAGGTCATTAATTTTATTCATCAGGGGATTGTGAAAACACATCGCTCAGATCGTTTTGATGAATTTCTGGCTGTCTTACGTAATGTTGATAGTCATCAACAGATCGATAGACCGAAAATCGAAGCATTACTGGCTTCTGATGAAAAACGTAAGGCCATTACGGGGAATAAGCCATGAAGAGTCAAAGTCAGGGAAATCGAGGTCGTTACTGGTTCGAACTGCTCACTCAAGATATGGATACTCCACCCACACCTGTTGCATCAATAAAAATCGCTGAAGGGATATTACATCACGAAAAAGTCAGTTTTATTACAGTGATCAAAGATGAAAATAATCCTTATCCCCGTGCGAGAGAGGGAGAAGTGGGTTTGCTGGAAGGATGGGGATTAGGCAGGTTATTCATGACATTGTTGCTCAGGATAGTACGCAGAAAGTAAAACGTCCTATTATTGCCATTATTGATGTCCCTGGTCAGGCGTATGGTCGACGGGAAGAGGGACTGGGCATTCATCAGGCGCTTGCAAGCGCGGTTGCGGCTTATGCCAAAGCACGCCTGAACAGGCATCCGATTATTGGTAAAGCGATGTCTGGTGCTTTTCTGGCTCATGGATATCAGGCAAACCGACTTATCGCCTTTGATGATAACGCGGTAATGATCCATGCAATGGGCAAAGCAGCAGCGGCAAGAATTACCTTACGCTCTATTGATGCGCTTGAAAAACTAACCGAAACCATTCCGCCAATGGCTTATGATATTAATAGTTATGCAACATTGGGCTTACTTTCTCAACTATTGAAAATAAGCAATCCGGATAATGCTACCGAACACGATATCCGGCTGGTGATTTCTGCACTGGATCATGAAATAGAACAGGCTCGTCAGCAGGGAGTTGATTTAACAGGGCGTCTGAACGGTGAAAATCGGGTAAGTTCAAAACACGTGCGTGAGTTAATGCGCAAACAGTGGTAATGACTAAACCGTAATATCCATATCATTCAGTGAAAGGAGTTCTGATGGAATACCAATATCGCGCTCATGATTTGCTATGGATTCATGATCTTCAGGAAATGTCCGGCTATGACATGTTTCCTCCGTGGGTAAAAACACAATGGCACCGTGAATTACCCTTAGTCGTTCGGCGTGATTGGTCATCAGATACCAGGCTGATACCCATCGGCATTCGCGGCAATGATCGTAACCAACGTGTGGCATCCTGGGTTCACAAAACATCTGTTAAGCGAGTGATCCCCCCTGAACATCTGATTCAAGCTCCTATCGTCTTTACATCCTATCCAGTTTTTCTGGCATTAAAAGAACTATGCAGTATAAGCATAACATTACCTTGGGGAGTAACAGGAAGCTGTGGCTACTCACTGGCAACAGGCATTAATTATGTCAGACAGAATAGCGACCTTGATATTGTTATTCGCTGTGAGATCAAACTGACGAATTCTTTGTTAACAATATTATCCGACTTACTACCTTATTTACCTTGTCGAGTAGATATTCAACTGGAAACGCCTTATGGCGGTTGCTCTTTGACTGAGTGGGAACAGACGAAAAATAGCCCAAAAAAGGTGTTATTAAAAACCAATAGAGGCCCATTACTGGTTGATGATCCCTGGCATCTCTGATAGGAAATAGCCAATGAAAATCATTTTTACTTTTCCTGGGCAAGGCACTCAACGCGCTGGCATGTTACATCAGTTACCGCAAACTGAGTTGACACAATAACTCATTCAGCAGACGAACGCTATCTTACACTATTCTTGTTTAAATCTGGATAGTACAGAGGCGTTAAGATCTACTCAAGCAGTACAATTATCGCTATTAATTACTGGTGTTGCTTATGCGCGTGAATTAATAGCTAGAGGGATCAATCCTGATTTTACCTGTGGTCTTTCCATTGGCGCATTCCCAGCGGCAGTGATTGCCGGGGCTTTGGATTATCAGGATGCGGTAAGGCTTGTTTCATTGAGAGGACAACTCATGGAGAAAGCCTATCCGCAAGGTTATGGTCTTTCTGCTATCACAGGATTAACCGAATATCAGGTTAATCAACTGATCGACAAAATTACTACCGCTGAAGCTCCTGTTTATCTGGCGAATATCAATTCGGAAGATCAAATGGTGATTGCGGGTAAAAATAGTGCGATGGATAGCGTTTTACAGTTGGCCAAGGAGCAGGGAGCAAGAAAAATCCAGCGATTGGCCGTTAGTGTCCCTTCACACTGCCTGTTGCTCAATCGTGCTGCTGAAGTGCTTTATCAGGCATTATTAAAGGTTGACGTTCAACGTCCGAACATCGCCTATTTAAGTGGAAATAATGGCCGGGTTTGGTGGCAACCAATGCATATCCGACGCGATTTGGCCTGTAATATGGCTAATCCTGTCCGATGGCATGAAGCAATGATTTCTGCTTATGAGCGTAATGTACGTTTAGCGGTTGAGTTACCACCCGGTACAATGCTGACAGGATTAGCGTCATCGATAATGAAACAACAGGAACAGGGAGAGGCAATTTCTGTTTGTCAGAGCGGCATACCATTAGTTGAGGAGTTGGTTAAAAAGTATTATAAGAAGTTGATATAAAAAAGTTATTATGACTATTATCTGGTCTAAGAACTGGTTGATGGGATTTGATCAGGCTCTTTTATAAGATAGCGGCATTTGCTTCCACCGTAACCGCCCAATTAACCCCACATACCCGATGAATTAATCTTTTGTCATAGTGTGTTTTCTTCTGATAAAGGAAAAAACACCATGACACTGACTGAAAAACAACAACATTG
>NZ_JADEUF010000045.1 GCF_015163655.1 Xenorhabdus griffiniae
CCCCCCCCCCCCCCCCCCCCCCCCCCCCCCCCCCCCCCCCCCCCCCCCAACACAAAAAAACCCCCCCCCCCCCGGGGCTCCCCCCCCCCCCCCCCCCCCCGCTTTTTTTTTTTCCAGCCCTCGGCGGCCTACCCGCTGTTTTAGGGGCTCGGTGGGTCGGTGTTGTGTTTTAGAGACAGTCTGTCCTGAAATCAATAACGATGTGTTATATGTTTTTATGAGCAATTTTCCTATGTTTTTTTATTTTGGTGGAATATTTATTGTGGGTTGTTTTTTATTTTTTGCGTTTTTGAATGAATGTATGCCAATCCAGATTCAAGTTTCAACTTGCAAATCAATGTGATTTTTATATCTCCCCCCATTTATAACAGGGGGATGTGAGTTTTATTATTTATCGTAGGTAATATACTTTATTTATTTAGTGTTTTTTCTACCGAATTTTGCATGTTACCGTTTAATATTTGATGCATTTTTTCTTTATCTAAAGCATTTTCCCAGCGAGCTACGACAATGCTGGCACAAGCATTACCAACTAAATTTGTCAATGCACGGCACTCAGACATAAATCTGTCAATGCCCAAGATAAGCGCCATGCCCGCCACGGGTACGCTGGGTACAACCGATAAGGTTGCAGCCAGTGTAATGAAACCAGCCCCTGTTACACCTGCCGCACCTTTTGAACTTATCATAGCAACGAATAATAAAGAAATTTGCTCATATAGACTAAGTTCAATGTTGGTTGCCTGGGCAATAAACAAGGCAGCCATCGTCATATAAATATTAGTACCATCAAGGTTAAATGAGTAACCTGTTGGAATAACTAAACCAACAACTGATTTCTCACAACCCAGGTTTTCCATTTTCTTCATTAAGCCAGGTAATGCTGCCTCAGAAGATGAAGTTCCCAAAACTAACAATAGCTCATCTTTAATATATTTTATTAATTGAATAATAGAAAATCCATTATATTTAGCAACTGCGCCCAATATAATAAGAATAAAAAGCAATGATGTAATATAAAAAGTGACAATTAACATCATTAAATTCCCGACCGATGAAATACCATATTTACCTATGGTAAAGGCCATTGCTCCAAATGCACCAATCGGCGCTAATTTCATTAAAATTCCTACCATCTTAAAGATAGGTTCTGAGAGGTGTTGGAAAAATGCTAAAACAGGTTCGCCTTTTTTTCCTGTAGCGGCTAACGCGATACCAAAAATAACTGAAATAAACAGAACCTGGAGAATATTACCATTTACAAGCGGACTGACAACAGTATCGGGTATGATATTCATAAGAAAGCCAACAATGGATGATTCATGCGCTTTCTCCACATAATCGCTCACCCTGCTGCTGTCTAACGAAGCAGGAGAAATATTTAAGCCATCGCCAGGGCGGACAATATTGGCGATAATTAATCCAATAACTAAAGCAAGCGTTGAAAATGTTAAAAAATATAACATTGATTTTGCTGCAACATTCCCAACCTTTTTTATATTATTCATTCCAGCTATCCCTGTGACTACTGTCAAAAAGATAACAGGTGCAATAATCATTTTCACAATTTTAATGAATGCATCACCTAATGGTTTTAACGATGTTCCAATATCAGGATAAAAATGACCAAGGGCGATACCCAATAAAATGGCAAATATAACTTGAACATAGAGTATTTGGTATAAAGGTTTTTTCTTTAGAATTGTAGACATAGGATTCCTGTTTTTATCCATGGTGTTAATATTGATATTGGCGATTTATTTATTTTTTATTAATTAATTTAACGTTTCTCATTGATTGGAAAGTAGTAACGTCTTCCATAATAATGAGATAAATTCTCATTATTATGGAAGGTATTATTGGGACAATAAATCTGATGTTAAAACTACTCTGAATTTTTGTTGTGAACAAGTATCAAGATTGTAAAGCCAAGAGTTGTTTATTAAATAAATAGAAATGCATTATATAAGAAATAAGTATAAAACTGTATTTTTTTATAAACTTATATACCCATATCACTTCAAGATGCGTGTGATTTCTCCCCGCGAAGCGGGGAGAAATCGGGTTTCATATCGTGTTGTAAATTGCAACTTGCAAATCAATATGATTGTTTATATCTCCCCCGCGTAGTGGGGAGATATAAAACATATCTTGAAAGGCGATTGGTATAATAGTAAAAAGTTCCCACTCGAAGACAGGTGGGAAAGAAGTTATTTTGCGGTTATCCAGAAAAGGCCGCTACCATCTAATGCTGTAAGGGTTTGGTGAACATAAATATTGTCTGCGTGGGGATCAATGTCTTTGAAAAGATCTGGATGTAACCATTTTGCAATGGCCTCTACCGCAATAATATTGAATGGAGTGTCATAGTATTGATGATAAATCGCCATAACACGCTTTTCACGGTACGATTTTAAAATCTTTAGCTTGGGACGAGAGAGCAATTTTTGAAAACGTTTCTCCGATGCTGCCAGCTCTCCGGTATAACCTAATGGGACAGACTGGCTGTTTGAATGAACAGTATCCCAATTTGCTACGGTCATCAGATAATAATCGGGATTGGTCGCCAAGAGTTGTTCTTCATTAATTTTGCCTCCCATACCAGAAAACCATTTACCCCCCATATTATTGCCACCTGCGGCAGTAACAAACTCTCCGAAGCTATTAGTGGCAAAGGTATTACAACAATCTTCAGTACCTAACATACCTGCGTGGCGTTCAATAAAGACGTCAGGAATTTGCTTAGGAGATAATGCCGCAATACGTTTATTAATGATGGATAGGCGATTTTCATAAAACTGGATGAATTTATTCGCATTTTCTTCTTGTTTAAAAACCTTCCCTAACAATCTCATGCTGGGAACCGTATTGGACAGGGGGTGTTGGCGGAAGTCGATGAAAATGACAGGAATACCTATTCTTTCCAATAAGTTAATTGTATTACTGCTATCCAGTTTGGATTTTAATCCAATATCAAAAATAACCAGATCGGGCTTATACATCGTGGCTTTTTCGATATTGAAATCACTGGTATAGGGATTAGGAAAAACCGGAATTTTCCTTAGCTGAGGGAATTTCTTTGCATAGGCTGTTGCAAGATCGGGCGATTTTTTCTCTAGTGCATTATCCCACGCGGCAATGCCTTTCAATGGGTCAGAGGGATGCAAGATATTCAGGGCAATAATCATTCGGCTATCTGCCAGCATGACGCGTTTAACCGGAGCGTTGACTGTTACTTCACGTCCCATAATATCTTTGACGGTAATGTTTTCTGCTTGAGCATATATAGGAAGTAATATGAATAATGCGGACAGAAAAATTTTTATGGGGTAATGAATATTAAACATTGTTTCTCCTTTTATTGGAATTTATATAAGGAATATCAATATATAGATAGGGTTAAGTGACTTATCATCAATTCCTGCTTTCTTATGTTTTTTAAAACTTATACCAATCTCACTTCAGGATGCGAGTGATCTCTTCCCGCGAAGCGGGGAAAAATCAGGTTTCGTATCGTGCTGTAAATTGCAACTTGAAGTTTAATGCGTATATGTGTGCTAAATAGATTTTTTCACCCTGTAGGAATGTTGATATTTCTGTCATTATTTCAGTTCAAATAGATGATAATGGTTATTATTCAAGTCAATCAACTGTTTTTACACTTTTACTGACATGAGAACATTTAATTGTGATTTTTTTATTTAATAACAAAGTGTTATGTTGGGACTGCCTTTTGACAATACGGGGGCATGCAATGTATACCAATCTCACTTCAAGATACGTGTGATTTCACCCTGCGAAGCGGGGGAGAAATCAGGTTTCATATCGTGTTGTAAATCACAACTTGAAGTTTAATGCGTATAAAAAGGGTAAAGAAGAATGAATAATAGCCTTATTGCAGTATTTCAGTAACGCAGAAAATGAATTCAATAATACGCTGATTATAAAAAACCACCCCCATTAATAACATGGAGTAAACAATAATCAAGTTATAAATACTCCTGATTTCATAATAAAAATTTTCTTTAAAATGATTTATATGTTCTTATTCTTGCTATTATTATCTTATCGGTAATAAGCGGGGCTGATCATGAAAAAATTGTTAACTATTTGTTTGTTGGGATTTGCATTGGCTGGATGTGATAATCAACTCAAAATTGATGGAACAAATGAAATCGCTGTAAAAACATCCATTGAGAAAATCAGAGATACTTTACCAGAAGATAAAAAATTACAATTTGATGACTCATTAAATGTTGTCATGATGCATAGCCTCGACTTTGATGAGCTGTTTAAGGAGTATAAGAATGGAAATATCAAACATGCAGATATACAAAAGTTAGAACAGAAATTTTTTCAAACCCTTAATGGGAAAACAGCCGATCAAGTGATTGAAGAAGCAGAGAAAATTAAAGCGGACAGCATGAACAAAAAATGAGGATATACCAATCTCACTTCAAGATATGTGTGATTTCTCTCCGCGAAGTGGGGAGAAATCAGGTTTCATATCGTGTTGTAAATGGCAACTTGAAGTTTAATGCGTATATAACGAAGCAAAAATGTGATTTTTTATATCTCCCCGCGTAGCGGGAGATATAAGACACATCTTGAAAAGCGACTGGTATATATCTTATTAAGTTGATTTCAATGGAGTGAGTTTTTCGCCACATTGGCGGCAGACATAGCAATTTTTCCCCCTGAGGACTTTGTTGTGTTGCCTTATCGTGAGTTCATGTTGTTGACAACGACAATAATAAATGAATGTCTTACTGCGTACAGAATGTACGGGGAACTGATGTGTTCGGTTGGCAGGGACGTCAAATATCGTTTCCATGATAAAGCGCCATTCTTTCCCGTGTGGGGCAACGTGTCCAAATTGATGATAAGCCAACAGGTGAGCCAGTTCATGCGGGATAACTTCATCAATGAATACCTGCTGATTTTCGATTAACAAAACAGGATTCAAGCGGATTTCCCAATCTTGCAGTCTGGCGCTGCCTGCAATTGTTCCCCGCTGCTGATAGGTTATATGAGGTTCGGGAAACCGTTGCTGTAGAAAATGACTCGCTTGAGTTAATTTTTGTCGCAGGGTACGCATCACCGCTTGTCGTAAGGAAAGAGGAACTCTAACGGATTTCATTACGGCTGAATATTCTATTTTTGATCATAAAAAAACCCGCAATATTTGCGGGCTTCATAGTTTAGCAAAGCATTTATTTCAACCCTGCCGCAGTGCGCAGAATTTCAGCTTTATCTGTTGCTTCCCACGGGAATTGTTCACGACCGAAATGACCGTAAGCTGCGGTTTCGCGATAAATAGGTTGTAACAGATTCAGCATCTTAATCAGGCCGTAAGGGCGCAGATCAAAAAATTCACGTACTAATTGAATCAGTGTGGAAGTTGGCACTTTCTCTGTTCCGAATGTTTCCACCATGATAGAGGTTGGCTCTGCAACACCGATAGCATAAGAAACCTGGATTTCACAGCGATCAGCCAGACCTGCTGCAACGATATTTTTAGCAACGTAACGCGCGGCGTAGGCTGCCGAACGGTCAACTTTGGAGGGATCTTTACCAGAAAATGCGCCACCACCGTGACGAGCCATTCCACCATAGGTATCAACAATGATCTTACGACCAGTCAGACCACAGTCACCCATTGGTCCGCCGATCACAAAGCGACCTGTTGGGTTGATGAAATATTTGGTCATCGGAGTAAGCCATTCGGTTGGCAATACCGGTTTGATGATCTCATCCATCACGGCTTCATGCAGTGCTGTTTGATCGATATCTTCGCTGTGCTGGGTTGAAAGGACAACAGCGTCAATCCCAACAATCTTGCCATTCTCATACTGGAAAGTGACCTGACTTTTTGCATCAGGGCGCAACCACGGCAGGGTGCCGTTTTTACGAACTTCGGCCTGACGCTCAACCAAGCGGTGTGCATAAGTGATAGGTGCTGGCATGAGAACATCAGTTTCATTGGTCGCATAACCAAACATCAAACCCTGATCTCCGGCACCTTGCTCCAGAGGATCTGTACGATCAACACCTTGGTTGATATCAGGGGATTGTTTACCAATGGCACTGATAACTGCACATGAGTTGGCATCAAACCCCATATCTGAGCTGGTATAGCCGATTTCACGTACTGTACTGCGAGTAATTTCTTCTATATCAACCCAAGCGCTGGTAGTGATTTCACCACCAACCATGACCATGCCTGTTTTAACATAAGTTTCGCAGGCCACGCGAGCTTTAGGATCCTGTTTTAAAATTGCATCAAGGACGGCATCGGAAATCTGATCGGCAATTTTGTCTGGATGTCCTTCTGAGACGGACTCAGAAGTAAAAAGATGTGTAGTCATTATATTTTATTACCTTAAATATAATCTTGGTTTAAGGGCGGATTGGGATGTATTACCGTCTAGACGGCTATTTTAAGTCACTCTTCCCAAGGTTACCAGTTTTTTTAATTTTAATTACTTTTCAGAGTGTGACATTTTAGTTTCCTTATCTAAAAAGTATGGGGGTTCATCCCCTGTTAGATAAATTTCGTTTTGCAATTTTGCTGGATTACAGGTATAAACTGCGCGCGTAGCACAAGTCATTTTTGCACTTGGAGTTACAGGCGTTTGCAGGAGATGTACGCGTATCCTGCTTCTCAATTGAGAAATGGCTTACGGTAGGTAAGTCATGTGGGGGTGAATGGGGTTATGAACCATTGTCTGCTGAATGTTAACGGCCAACAGCCACATTATGCCATTGATGTATCCATATCTTGTTCCTTCCTTTTAAATATGCAGTCATTTCGATGTTACCCGCATCTAAGCCACAGATAAGTTGGGTTGACATCATTATATAGTCACTCGGTAACTCGTTGTTTAGTACTCTCTAAACGTTCCTATAATCTAAGAGCATGCTGTTCCCTGACATTTTTTAATGCGCAAGATACGCACGATAAAATAGTGTCTTGGGTTATTGACTTACAGGTGAAGGCAAACCTCGACTCCATGAAGGAGACTGCCATGAATGATAATATCGCTCGCAAAATGCGACAGACCTATAACATCGCATACTGGGGCGGCGGCTATTACTATGTCAATGATCTGGGTAATGTCAGTGTTTGCCCAAACCCTGATTTACCGGGAGCTCAAATTGAACTCGCCACTCTGGTGAAGAAAGTTCAGGAAGAAAAAGAACAATTGCGTTTGCCGGCATTGTTTTGTTTTCCCCAGATCTTGCAACATCGCTTGCGTTCGATAAATGCAGCGTTTAAACGTGCACGTGAATCTTATGGGTATAAAGGAGATTACTTCCTGGTTTATCCCATTAAGGTTAATCAGCATCGCCGCGTTATTGAGACATTGGCAAATGCTGATGAACCAATCGGATTAGAGGCAGGCTCCAAAGCGGAATTAATGGCAGTGCTGGCTCATGCAGGTATGACAGGTACGGTGATTGTTTGTAATGGTTATAAGGATCGCGAATACGTCCGTCTGGCATTGATCGGTGAAAAGCTGGGACACAAGGTGTATCTGGTTATCGAGAAAATGTCTGAAATTGAGATGGTACTGGAAGAAGCCAAGCGCCTGAATGTTATTCCACGTTTGGGCGTTCGGGCCCGATTGGCATCCCAGGGTTCTGGCAAATGGCAGGCCAGTGGCGGCGAAAAATCTAAGTTTGGATTGGCTGCCGCACAGGTATTGCAATTGGTTGAAAGGTTGCGTGCAGCAGGGCGGCTGGATAGCTTGCAATTGCTGCATTTCCACTTAGGTTCCCAATTGGCGAATATCCGTGATGTGGCAACGGGAGTGCGTGAGTCTGCCCGTTTTTATGTCGAGTTGTCCAAATTAGGCGTCAAGATCCAGTGCTTTGATGTTGGTGGGGGGTTAGGTGTCGATTATGAAGGAACACGTTCCCAGTCAGAATGCTCAGTTAACTACGGTCTAAATGAATACGCCAATAACGTTATTTGGGGTATTGGTGATGCGTGTGAAGAACACGGTTTGCCTCATCCTACTGTGATCACGGAGTCTGGCCGTGCGTTGACCGCCCATCATACTGTTTTGGTTTCCAATGTGATTGGAGTAGAGCGCAATGAATTTACTCAGACAACGCCACCGGCAGAAGGTGCGACGCGTCCTCTGACTAGTTTGTGGGAAACCTGGGAGGAGATGCAATCTGACAGTAGCCGTCGTTCCCTGCGTGAATGGTTGCATGACAGCCAGTTTGATCTGCACGACGTTCATACCCAATATGCACATGGTATGTTGGATCTGTCAGAACGTGCATGGGCAGAAGAGCTGTATTTAAATATTTGTCGCCATATTCAGCAAGATCTTGATCCAAGCAACCGCGCCCATCGTCCGATTATTGATGAATTACAGGAACGTATGGCAGATAAATTCTATGTGAATTTCTCACTGTTCCAATCAATGCCAGATGCGTGGGGGATTGATCAACTTTTCCCTGTTTTGCCGATTGAAGGTTTGGATAAGCCGCTGGATCGCCGTGCTGTTTTGTTGGACATTACCTGCGATTCTGACGGTACGATTGATCACTATGTTGATGGCGATGGTGTGGCAACAACGATGCCAATGCCAGCTTATGATCCAGAAACTCCGCCATTGATTGGTTTCTTTATGGTCGGAGCTTATCAGGAAATTTTGGGTAACATGCATAACTTGTTTGGTGATACGGCTGCCATTGATGTTTATGTTGCAGAAAATGGCGCAGCAACTTATAAGCAAAGCGAGGAAGGGGATTCTGTCGCCAATATGCTTCAATATGTCAAACTGGAACCACAGGTACTATTGACTCGTTTCCGTGATCAAGTGAAATCGACGGATCTGGATGACAATTTGCAGGAACAATTCTTGCAGGAGTTTGAAAGTGGTCTGTATGGCTACACCTATTTGGAAGATGAGTAATCCTGATTAGCCATTAACCTGTATTAATAGTCATTCTTGGTCATGTGTTTTGTATAATAACTTGATTTTGAATGACTATTTTTCTGTTATTTATCCTGATACCACTCGCATTTTTTACAATAATAATATACCAATCTAACTTCAAGATGCAGCTTGCAAATCAATGTGATTGTTTATATCTCCCCGTTACGCGGGGAGATATAAGACGCATCTTGAAAGGCGATTGGTATATATTTTTTACCCAATATTTAACAAAATATTCACTTTGTTAATTCCATGGCAGTATAGTTATTATTGCGGATTACAACTTCCAGTTGTCCATATTGACGAATAGCTTTGTTGAAAAAGCCTCGGCTGGCAAAAGTCAACGGTATTGCCAGCCGAATCCACCGTTCGGTGAGACGCGCCATTCTTCTTTGATTTTGATATAAGGTTTCATCCATCTCGTTCGGTCACGGGAATGCTGCGTTGGTGACGTTTGACAATCAGCGGAACCAGACGGGTAACACCACTATCATCCTTCCAGATTACGCAAGCTCAGTTCGTAGTCCCAGATACCAGAGAACATATCGTAGCGTTGTCAGGATTATGTATCTATATTTCCTTTAGGGTCATAAATCCAATAATTGTTGTCATTAGTCATACTCTTCTTCAAATTATTTTTTATCTTTTACAGTACGGTAAGTTGTAGCAAGCAGAAAACATGTCTAATACTATATGACTATATGCTCATTCTGGATTGGTCTATGGACTTGGATGTTAGGCACCTTTCTTGTTTGTATATGAGTGTGTACGCATTCGTTTATTTAGTTTTAATAAATTGATTGCTAACATTTTTTTACTTTAATTTTAAATAATCGTGTATTTGGAAGATTAATCTTCTAGTGTAAATAAGCCTCTATGTTACTTGTTACTGCCAGCATTGGAGACGAGTAATAAGCCAGCATGGGACTTTTGAGGATATATCATGAGTATTAGCTCCTTAGGAAACCAAATTGATAACTCTTTGGTTTCAAATGCCTTCGGTTTCCTGCGTTTTCCTTTGAATTTTCAGCCCTATTCCAGTGATGCGGAATGGGTAATTACTGGCATTCCTTTTGATATGGCAACATCTGGACGTGCAGGAAGCCGCCATGGGCCAGCTGCCATCCGTCAGGTATCGACTAATCTGGCGTGGGAAAGCTGTCGTTGGCCGTGGAACTTTAGCTTACGCAAGCGCCTGAATGTGGTGGATTGCGGGGACCTGGTATTTAATTTTGGTGATGCCCAGGATATGAGTAATAAGTTGCAGGCACATGCTGAAAAGGTGCTGGCATCAGGTAAGCGTATGTTGTCATTTGGTGGTGATCACTTTGTTACTTTGCCACTGTTACGTGCTCATGCAAAACACTTTGGCAAAATGGCGCTTATCCATTTTGATGCTCATACAGATACTTATGCCAATGGCAGTCAATTTGATCATGGTACGATGTTTTACCATGCGCCAAATGAAGGGCTGATAGATCCTCACCACTCTGTACAAATAGGTATTCGCACTGAACACGATACGAATAATGATTTCACTGTATTAGATGCTGGTCAGGTTAATGATCGTGGTGTTGATGATATTGTTGAGCAGATTAAAACGGTGGTTGGTGACTTGCCGATTTACCTGACGTTCGATATTGATTGCCTTGATCCGGCATTTGCACCAGGTACAGGAACGCCAGTGATTGGTGGATTGACGTCAGATCGGGCATTGAAAATAGTGCGCGCTTTGCAACCATTGAATATTGTTGGAATGGATGTGGTGGAAGTGGCACCGGCTTATGACCAATCTGAAATTACGGCATTGGCGGCCGCAACGATTGGACTGGAGTTACTGTATTTGCAGGCATCAAAGAAAGATCTTTAATGCATTCATCTTATATACCAATCTTACTTCAAGATGCGTGTGATTGCTCCCTGCGAAGTGGGGGAGAAATCACGTTTTATATCGTGTTGTAAATTGCAACTTGAAGTTTAATGCGTATAAGTTGTTTTTAAAGGCTCATCTAAAAGTGAGCCTTTAATTTGAGTGTGTCTCTAAATAGGTTTTCATAATACTGAGAGTATCAGATGTTGGCGTTCCTTACCCCGCGCGGGGTAAGGAATACTCCTATCATTTTGAAACGCTATTTAGAAATACAGTTTTTTCTCAGTCTGAACCCATAAAGGTTTCAACAGGAACGTTAAAGAATTTGGCAAAGCCTTTTACTTGTCCAATGTTCATAGAACGTTTTCCATGCAGTATCTCTGATATAACACTCTGGTTTGCAATATCACGCAGATCAAGCTGCCTTATGCCTCTTTCTTTCATTAAGTAACTCAATGCTTCACATGGAGTAACATTGGGGACTTGGCGATTTCTAGCTTCGTACTCATAGACACGATCGGTGATAAAATCAGCGAACTTTGCTGCGGCATGTTCGGTATTTTCAGCATATGAGTATAACTCATCAATCAGTGCCATGCGGGCACTCAGATCGTCATCGTTTTCTACAGGTTCAATACACGCTGAGAACAAAAGTGTCAACGGGCTGATTTGCTCAGATATTGACTGCATCATTTGGGGTAAAATTTCGATGAGTCCATCAATCCTTTTATCAGTAACGAGTGATGTTTTTCTCATGCTTCACCTTTTTGATCGTTTTGATTTAGTCTGTTTACGCCACCATTTATCATATTCGGTATGGGGGCAAACATCTTTAATGTAAAAAGTGCCTGATCTGGGATTAAGCCATGTGATAATGCGGCATTTATTTTTATGTATATCAAATATATAAATATCTAACGGCCCTTTTTGGCTTCCTGCCTCCAGTAATTCGTGGGGTATACGATCAACATTCCATGTCGATGTTTTAAGCCATAACTCACGGAGTTGAGCATAAGATTCAAACCGTAAAGACACTTTATCAAAAACATCTAACCAGAGTTTTAAGCCTACCTTCCATTGAGCATGTTTTTGCATTGCTTCAATGATGACCTTTGCTGTGATAACTCGCATATCACTTCCTTATGATATCGCAAATTGCGATATTTACAATGTTTGAAAAAATTTAGGGGCGCTTTTTTTCAAACCCAGCATATCACTGGACAATATACGTCAACACTTGTTGCTGCGGCATTAAGGCAAAATTTCCGTGGAATTGCGAACCCGCTCGATACTCATCAGATAATGTTTGCAGTAGTTTTATGCTTATAGCGTCATTTCTGTAATCAATTGACGTAATTTCAGCGGCATGGAAATCAAAGAAGCGTTTCACGTGGGGATAAAGTGCCTTAAACAGACTCTCCTTGAGGGAGAACGCAAGAGTGAATACCTGTGCAAAAGGGAATGGACATTCTGTCAGTAATTTCACTTCATTGTCATTGATGATGCTAGATGAAACGCTTTTGATGGTATCTGGTTTAATCTCCTGCTCGATATCTACGCCTATTATTCGGTAGTTATTGCAAGAAGCAGCAAAGGCAACGGCACAGCTGGCTGAATGAGAAATTGAACCACAAATATTGTCAGGCCAGATTGGGGAACGATCTTGAGCATTGGTTACCTGAAAAGCAGGGTAATCTAAACGGCTTAAAACTTGTTGAGTGCAATAACGGGCAGCCAGATATTCCGCACGTCGTTTATTAACGGCATTTTGTAATTGGCTTGGGTAGGTGATGCCATATTCGTCAAATAGCGCATCCCGATAGCAAGACTGATCAAAATAAGTTTTTATGACTTGAATATCGGGATGTTCTGACAGTGCACCTGCTTGTATGTCTGTAAAAAAAGGATCATTTATGGCAGTAGTGTGAGCAGAGGTAAGGATAGAAGTAAAAGTTATTTTTTTCATCATGGTTTTTTATTATCGGTTGCGATTATTAGATAGATTGCTAATTAAGCTAAGAAAACGATATGGAAAATATTCTTAGCAATATGGAGTGGAGAAGTATCCACCGCCTTTATGTTACTTAGCAATGTGTATTGCTGATTAAATCAGAGAATAAATATGCAGAATAGACGAGTTTTAGCCTATTGTTCTTCGGCGATGAGAGACTTTCATGTACCCCAAGCTCGGTCAGCGTTATAGCTTAGTATGTCGGAGTTTTGATAATGGCGTGTACAGAGTTTAGTGACAGTGTCTATTAAGTAACGCGTCTTTATTTATGGGATAGGTTAATGTGTTATAAATTCACAATTCATTGCACTATACGCTCAGTGGCTGACTTGTAACTTTTTGATTTATCACGTTTACCAACAGCTATTACCCATATCACAATTTCTTTATCTATCACTTGGTAGACGAGGCGATACCCAGATGAACGGAGTTTTATCTTAAAGCATCCGGCCAATTCGCCATGCAATCTGGCTGATTCGATATAGGGGTTTTCTTGTAGTTTTTTCAATTTCTTTTTAAACTGCTCACGGATGCTTTTATCTAGTTTTTGCCATTCCTTTAATGCACGCTCGTCGAAATCTATACTAAATTTCATCAAGATTTACCCGAATTCGTTTAGCGGGATCTTTTAAACGTTCACGTACCACTTCCAGAATATCTTCATCTTCATCGTGCTCTGAGACCATTACGGATATTTCTGTAAATGGTAGTTTTTCATTTTCCGCCACATAACGTAGAAAAAGCCGCATAGCGTCGGAAGGGGAAAGATTCAATTTATCAAATGCACGGTATGCATTCTTTTTCAATTCTTCATCCACTCTTATCTGAATTGTGCTCATAGTATCACCATGTGTAATTACATTTGTATTGCATTGTACATTATTTCCTCTATGGCGCAATGGTTTTTACTGGATTCATGGTTTGTCCCCGTATGCACGGGAGCATGAAACATAGGCGGTGTAATCAGCAAGTATACTCGCGCTTTAATGTGCTCTGTGCCTGATGAATTGCACAACTAGGTAGGTAACAGCGACTTTAATAAATACTGGAATAATATACAGTTAAATAAAACTTTAATTATTTGATTTTTATATAAAAATAATAATTATAAATAAACGCTAAAACATAAAATTAGTTCACTAACGCTGTGACTCTTTTTATACTCCTCGTTGTTACCATTTTTGAAAAGAGGTTGTTGTGGAAATATTAGTAACAGGCGGAATGGGATATATCGGTAGCCATACTTGTGTTCAAATGATTGAAGCTGGAATGACGCCGATCATCATCGATAATCTGTGCAATGCCAATCGTGAAGTTTTGGCTCGCATTGAGGCGTTGACGGGGATTCAGCCACTGTTTTATGAAGGGGATATTCGTGATGAATCATTCCTTGATGCTATTTTCTCCCGCCACCAAATTCAGTCAGTTATTCATTTTGCAGGCTTGAAAGCGGTTGGCGAGTCAGTCGCCAAGCCTATCGAATATTATGATAATAATGTCAATGGAACGCTGGTGCTGGTGAGTAGTATGCGTAAAGCGGGGGTAAAAAGCATTATCTTTAGCTCATCTGCGACGGTATATGGTGATCCGGAGGTTGTGCCTATTACTGAGCAGTCTGCGGTAGGTAATACCACTAACCCTTATGGCACCAGTAAATATATGGTTGAACGCTGCCTGTCTGATTTCCATCATGCAGAAAATGATTGGTCTGTAGTGTTGTTACGCTACTTCAATCCAGTTGGTGCTCATCCTTCTGGCACGATGGGGGAAGATCCTCAGGGGATCCCCAATAATTTGATGCCTTATATTGCCCAGGTTGCGGTAGGCCGTCGGGAGAAACTGTCCGTGTATGGCAATGATTATCCAACAGCCGATGGCACTGGCGTTCGCGATTATATCCATGTGATGGATTTGGCTGATGGGCATATCGCGGCCCTCAATGCCGTTGGTAAAAAAGCGGGATTGCATATCTACAATTTAGGGACTGGAAAAGGTACCAGCGTATTGGAAATGGTAGAGGCTTTCAGTAATGCTTGCGGTAAACCAGTTCCTTATGAAATTTGTCCACGTCGTCCGGGAGATATTGCCGAATGTTGGTCAAGCCCGGAGAAAGCCGAGCGAGAGTTGGGCTGGAAAGCAAATCGCACTATCGTGGAAATGACTGCGGATGCCTGGCGTTGGCAATCTCAAAATCCCAATGGCTATAAAGCGAAGTAAGCAACAACAAACGTTTGGCTTTCTGTAAGGTTTGTGTGGTGAAAGTAAGGGGTATCCAATATGCCAAAGATACGATTCAATACTGTTGATTGTCCACACAGGCGATACAATCCTTTGACGGATAAATGGATTATTGTTTCACCACACCGAACAGAACGACCGTGGAGCGGAATTGATGAAAAACCTCTCCACGTCGTCTTGCCAAGTTACGATGAACACTGTTTTTTATGCCCGAACAATACCCGCGCTTCAGGTAATATCAATCCAGATTATCAGGATGTCTATCTATTCCAGAATGATTATTCTGCCTTGTTACCGGAACGCTTTGATATTCATCCTACCGATAATCCATTATTTAAAATTGAGCCAGTAAGTGGTGTTTGTCGGGTACTCTGTTTTTCTCCTGATCACAGCAAAACATTGCCAGAGCTACCATTGGAGCAAATCCGCCGTGTCATTGATGCATGGAATGCGCAGATTGAAGAATTGAGCCAGCGTTATATTTGGATTCAGGTTTTTGAGAATAAAGGCGAAATGATGGGGTGTTCCCAGCCTCATCCTCATGGGCAGATTTGGGCCAGTGATTTCCTGCCTGATGAGCTGGCTCGTAAAGATGAACGGTTGCGGCAATATTATTGCCAGCAAGGAACTAACTTATTGATGGATTATATTGATGCTGAGCGCAAAGATGGTGCACGTACGGTCGTGGAAACCGAATATTGGCTTGCGGTTGTACCTTATTGGGCGGTATGGCCATTTGAAACTATGCTGTTGCCGAAAAGTCATATCCGTCGCATGAATGAACTGACAGAGGCACAACGTGATGACCTGGCGGTGGCGATTAAAAAATTGACCAGTCGCTATGATAATCTGTTTCAATGCGCTTTTCCCTATTCAATGGGCTGGCATTTTGCACCCTTCTTCGAGCATCAACGCGATACCAATCTTAAATCACAAAAACACAATATTGATCACTGGCAATTACATGCACTGTTTTATCCGCCGTTATTACGGTCATCCAGCGTCCGTAAGTTTATGGTGGGTTATGAAATGTTGGCGGAAGCTCAGCGTGATTTGACGCCAGAACAGGCCGCCCAGCGGTTACGGAATGTCAGCGACATTCATTTTAAGGTACGCTGATTTCCGTTAAGAAACGTTTCTGGGGGAAAAGAGATGAAAACGTTAATCCAAAACGTCACGGAATCTTTTAATGCGTACTTTAACTCTTCGCCAACGCACTTTTTTCAGGCACCGGGGCGTGTGAATCTTATCGGGGAGCATACGGATTACAACGGTGGTTTAGTTTTACCTTGCGCAATTAATTTTCAGACAGTGGTTGCCGCCGCGAAGCGTGGAGATAGGCGTGTCAGGGTGATAGCGGTTGATTATCATAATCAGTGTGATGAATTTGATCTTGGCCAGCCAATTCTCTTTCTGCCAGAAAAAATGTGGGCGAATTACATCCGGGGTGTGATGAATGCTCTGGTGGCGAGTGGTTATGCATTTGGAGGAATGGATCTTGCTATTAGTGGCAATATTCCACAAGGTGCGGGTTTGAGTTCATCTGCGGCATTGGAAGTCGTGGTTGGACAAGCCATTAAAGCGCTTTATCAGCTTGATATTAGTCCCAAAAAGATTGCATTGAGTGGGCAGCAAGCAGAAAACCAGTTTGTTGGTTGCAATTCTGGCATCATGGATCAGTTAATCTCTGCTTGTGGGAAAGAAAATCACGCCTTGTTGATCGACTGCTTCACGTTGGCTACGCAATCTGTACGTATGCCTGATAACGTGGTTGTGATGATCATCAATTCCAATAAACCACGGGGGTTGGTGGATAGCGAATACAATATGCGCAGGCAGCAATGTGAAGAAGCCGCCCATTTGTTGGGCGTGAACATGTTGTGTGATATCACGCTTGAGGAGTTCAATACTAAACAAGCGTTGCTCGATACATTGCTTGTCAAACGGGCTCGCCATGTGATCAGTGAAAATTTGCGGACTAAATTGGCGGCTGATGCTTTGAGTGCCGGTGATTTGTTTCGTCTTGGTCAGCTGATGGCTGCATCGCATATTTCCATGCGTGATGATTTTGAAATTACTGTCCGTGAAATAGATGCGCTGGTGGAAATAGTCAAAGACGTGATTGGCGATCATGGTGGTGTCCGTATGACAGGAGGCGGTTTTGGCGGTTGTGTGGTGGCGTTGGTTCCCCCTGATTTGGTGAAAAATGTGGAAAAGGCGATTGAACAACAATATAAGAATAAAACAGGGTTAAAAGCGGATATTTATCTTTGTCAGGCCACAAAAGGTGGCGGCCAATTGGAATAAGTAAAAGAAGGCGCGTCGAAAACATTTTTTCTAAATGATATGCTCAACCAATACCTAACCTTAACAATGAAAGGAGTATGATCATGAGTTCCGATGCACAGTTAGCAGTACTCCAGCAACAGTGGACAGAAGTTGACGACTACCTTAAACAAACCCTGTTACCTCAATCCTCACACCTTGAACAAACACTTGAACATATGTCCGATCAAGGATTGCCAGCTATTAATGTTTCTGCGCTGCAAGGGCAGTTTTTGATGATGATGGTACAAATTAGTGGTGCAAGACGTATTCTCGAAATTGGCACATTGGGAGGATATAGCGCCCAATATATGGCAAAAGGATTGCCTGATGATGGAATACTGTTCACGTTGGAAAAAGATCCCCATGTAGCTGAGGTGGCTCAGCACAATATCGAAAGCGCACAGCTTGCCGACAAAATCAAAATTATTGTGGGAGAGGCCAGTGAAACCTTACAGACGCTCAGTTCGGAAGCGCCCTTTGATTTGATTTTTATTGATGCCGATAAACAAAGTAGTTCGTTGTACCTGGATTGGGCTGTCAAGTTGGGGCGTCAGGGAAGCATTATCATCATGGACAATGCCATCCGCGAAGGTGCAATTATACATGAGCAGCGGAGTGAAGCTGTCGAAGGTGTGCGTCAGGCACTGGATAGAATGTCCAACTATCCTGAACTGACGGTAACGGCTTTACAGACTGTGGGGGAAAAAGGTTGGGACGGGTTTGCATTATTACGGATCAATACGGATAGAGAAATTTCACGATAGTTTTTTATCATCCCCGTTGAGTTGCTGGTTGATTGGCAGAGATTGGTGTTCGGGCTGACTGACAAGCTTTGCGTTCACTGGATTCGCGCTCTTGAATAATTTTGGCTGTTTCATCTATGGCGGTGAGAGGAAAGCCCATATCGTCATAGGCACCAAAACCAATTAAACGATAACTGCTTAGCGGGGTATTTATTGGAACGCGAAATTCCCTCTTTTCCCCCGATGCCAATGACTCAAATGGGTATACTGTCAGTGTACCTGGCTCACATTTTGCGTTAAGAGGTAAAATAGCCAGATAACCTCCCGCCACAGGTTGGTCGCCTTTATTTTGCAGTGTACCACCTACCAAAAATTGACCATTGGCTCCCAGCCCCATGTGGAATAACAAGTGAGCCTCCCCTTTTGACCATAATGCAGGGGAAAACAGGCTACTTGCCATTAATACTGCACCGTATGTATAACCACGCCATTTCATCTTTATGCTCCTGTTTGTTGATGAGTTCCTAACTATAAATTAATACAAGAATCGATATCACCGTATTTTGTCACTCTTTTGAATACATCCAAATCTAATCTGGCAATGTAGTTGATTAAATAGTGGCTACATAACGGCCCATCTGAAATAGCTAAATTGGTTTGAGGTGTAAACTCGTTGATAGAGTCCAGTGAGGCATATCCCAGGATTTTAGGAGGCAGATGCGGTATGACGTCATCAATATAGTTGAACACCGCAAAATTGCTAAAGTTTTGGGTAACGAGTCTGGAGAATTCTTGGTTTCCAGGTCTTGGACAGGCAAATAAACAGGCTGAGTGATTGGGGGCCAGAGGGCCAATTTCATACATCAGATAGGATGCAATTGCGGCTCCGAGGCTGTGACCGGTTATAGTGAATTGACTATTTACCCCTATAAATTGAGCAATTGCTTCAGCTAAGTTGAGATTGCTGTAATCACAGTGAGATTCAGGCTCAATGGTAATCAGCTTCATTGAATCATAGACACTAAAAAAACCCTGGCTGACTGCTATCTTGGGGAAACGGGACCACGGTGATGTAAAATCAATCAGCCCATCATGAACATCTTCCAGCAAAATGGTGGGATCAGTCCCACGTATAGCAATAATATATCTCTCTGGAGAATTATTTTTTTCTGCCACTTTCTTTGCTACATAACCATAACAGACATGATCAGGCCATTCGCCTTTTCTGGACGTGACTGAGAAAAACAGATCATTTGCGGAGATATACGCGATAACTTTCCAGCCATCTTCTTCAATTCGCGGATCGGCTGGGGGCGTTGGATTATTGTAGTATTGTTCATTCATCTTCGCAGCATATAACACGAATGCCGCAAAATTGGCGGCCTCTTTGTATGTATACATAGATGCCTCTTTTGTTCGTTGTTGTTGAGAAGCTTAGTTATGAGATGGTTATCTTATTTCATTTCAAGTGTCTGCCATTTTACCGAATTTTCTGAGTTAAGGAATATACGCATTAAACTTCGAGTTGCAATTTACAACACGATATGGAACCTGATATCTCCCCGCGAAGCGGGGAAATATAAACAATCACATTGATTTGCAAGCTGCAACTTGAGGTTGGATTAGTATAGATTGCAATGAAGTTATTATTGTGAGGTGCTTATTTTCATAAGGTTCCTGTTATTAGGATTTATTTATTATTAAATGATAAAAAATAATGAATTGTAGAGCTGTTTTAATTTATCAATATCGAATTAATTAATTCCCTTTTGTTATATGTAGTTTTCATTTGTTCTTTCAAATTGATTACCATGCAGCGTTATTCTTTCCCAATCTGAAAGTTTTGTTTGCAAATTTTACCGATTAGCAAGAGGCAAATATGGCAGCACCACGTTCGGTTCTTGAACTTATAGGGAATACACCGCTATTGGAATTGACTCATCTGGATACAGGCCCATGCCAGCTATTCATTAAGTTAGAGAATCAGAATCCTGGCGGTTCGATTAAAGATCGTGTTGCACTTTCAATGATTGAGCAGGCAGAAAAACAGGGATTGTTGCAGCCAGGAGGCACCATCATTGAAGCCACGGCAGGTAATACGGGGATTGGGTTGGCATTGGTTGCCGCCATGAAGGGCTATAAACTGATTTTAGTTGTACCTGATAAGATGAGCCGCGAAAAAATTTATCACCTGCGGGCGCTGGGAACGGATGTTCGCCTGACACGCTCTGATGTTGGAAAAGGACATCCAGAATATTATCAGGATTACGCCCTGCGTCTGTCGAAAGAAATCAGTGGCGCTTATTATATTGATCAATTCAATAATCCTGCGAACTCAGCTGCGCATCTTGCGACCACAGGGCCAGAGATTTGGCAACAAATGGAGCAGAATGTTGATGCCGTGGTTGTTGGTGTCGGTTCTGGCGGAACTTTGGGGGGCTTGAGCCAGTATTTTAAGGAAATATCCCCTCATACGGAATTTATCCTCGCAGATCCTAAAGGTTCCATTCTTGCCGATTATGTTGAGTATGGTCACTATGACGAAGCGGGAAGTTGGTTCGTGGAAGGTATTGGAGAAGATTTTGTCCCACCTCTTGGGGATTTTTCTCAGGTTCACCATGCTTATCGCATTACTGATGCAGAAGCGTTTGCCTGCGCCCGCGATTTACTATTGAACGAAGGGATCCTCGCAGGCTCTTCTTCAGGTACATTGTTAGCGGCGGCGTTACGTTATTGCCGTGCACAGACAACACCGAAACGCGTCGTGACGTTAGCTTGTGACAGCGGTAACAAATATCTATCGAAGATGTTTAATGATTACTGGTTATTGGAACAAGGGCTGCGTTCACAACCACAAGAAAATAATTTGAGTGATTATATTACCTATCGTTATCAGGATGGCGCGACGATTTCAGTTTCCCCGCACGATACCTTGCAGATCGCTTATAACCGAATGCGTCTGTATGACATTTCACAGTTACCCGTGATCGAAAACGATCAAATTGTTGGTCTTATTGATGAGTGGGATCTCATGCATGCCATTCAGGCTAATTCACATCATTTCTCGCTGCCTGTTATTGAAGCGATGACTAATCAGATTCATACGCTCAATAAAAAAGCGTCATTGGCGCAGTTAATTGCTACCTTTGATGCTGGTCATGTGGCCCTGATTGTTGATGATGACAATCATTTCCTGGGGCTTGTTACTCGTACCGATGTATTGAATGCATGGCGTCAACAACTCAATTGATCTCTTTTCAGGAATAAATTAATGGCTAAGTTTGCTAAGATTAAATTTGATACACAAAGCGTTCATGCAGGTTATATACCTGATCACACGGGGGCAGTCATGCCCGCAATCTATGCCACATCAACTTATGCTCAGCCTGCACCTGGTCAGCATACGGGATATGAATATTCCCGTAGTGGGAACCCGACACGTGATGCCTTAGAGCGTGCGATTGCTGAATTGGAGAATGGTACACGTGGCTATGCATTCGGTTCTGGTCTGGCAGCCAGTTCGACTATTCTGGAGCTACTTGATAAAGACAGCCACATCATTGCGGTAGACGATCTCTATGGCGGGACTTACCGCTTGTTGGAAAAAGTGCGCCGCCGGACAGCAGGTCTGAGAGTGACTTATATTGAGGCAGGGGATACTGCGGCATTGGAAGCGGCAATTCAGCCCGACACTAAAATGATTTGGGTGGAGACGCCTACCAATCCACTCTTGAAATTAGCTGATTTAGCGGCGATTGCACAGATTGCCAAGCGGCATAATATTATCAGTGTGGCAGATAACACTTTTGCTTCCCCTTATATTCAGCGTCCGCTTGATTTGGGTTTTGATATTGTTGTGCATTCTGCAACTAAGTATTTGAATGGACACTCTGATGTTGTCGCTGGCCTTGCAGTGGTGGGAAATAATACAGAGTTGGCCGAGCAAGTTGCCTTCTTGCAAAATTCCATCGGCGGCATTCTTGATCCGTTCAGCAGTTTCCTTGTCCTGCGTGGTATTCGGACACTGGCACTGCGTATGGAGCGCCATATTGACAGCGCAGGGAAGATTGCACATTGGCTTGAACAACAGCCACAAGTTGAGAAAGTGTATTATCCTGGCCTTGCTTCTCATCCTCAGCATGAATTGGCAAAACGTCAGATGCGAGGTTTTGGTGGCATGATCTCCATCGTGCTGAAAGGGGATGAAGATTATGCGCGTCGAGTCATTAAAGCGCTGCACCTGTTTACATTGGCGGAAAGTTTAGGTGGCGTGGAGAGCTTGATTGGTCAGCCATTTTCCATGACTCACGCTTCCATTCCGTTGGAGAAGCGTCTGGCTGCCGGAATTACCCCACAATTGATCCGGATTTCTGTCGGTATTGAAAATGCAGATGATTTGATAACGGATTTGTCTCAGGCATTTGAACATGCGAGTTTATAATAAGAAAATAAAACAAGAATACTAGTTTAATCAAAAAATTAAGATAACCAAAGAATGATGCCAGGCGATATTTTTCGTTTGGCATTTTTATTAATATTATTTTTTGGTTTATTTTACCATTTTACAATGGGAATCTACGCAGTAGATTTCAAGGTGCAATGCAATTAATACAGTAGCAATTTAAGAAATAAAAAGGTATATATACCAATCGTCTTTCAAGATACACCTTATATCTTCCCGCGTAACGGGAGATATAAACAATCACGTTGATTTGTAAGCTGCAACTTGAAGTTGGGTTGGTATAGTTAAAAATAGTAATAATGGTAAAAGTCACAACAAAGGAAATACATTATGGCAATTCTAGATATCCTCACAATTCCAGATGAAAGATTGAGACAAAAATGTGTTGATGTCACTGATTTTGATAAAGTTCAAACGCTAATTGATGACATGCTGGAAACAATGTACAGCGCAGGCATAGGCTTGGCAGCTGCACAGGTTGGTCGGAGAGAAGCGATTGCAGTCATTGATATTTCTTCAAATCGTGATCAGCCCATGGTTTTGGTTAACCCGAAGATCGTTGAAAAAGAGCGTCGCGTGGTGAATCAGGAAGGTTGTCTGTCGATACCTGGGTATTACGCAGATGTTGAACGGTTTGAAAAAATAAAGGTAGAAGCATTTGATCGGTTTGGTAAGCCAATTACGATAGAAAGTGAAGATTTTTTATCAATTGTTATGCAGCATGAAATTGACCATTTATATGGCATTGTTTTTACCGATTATCTGTCCCCATTGGAAAGGGAAATGGCATTGAAGAAAGTGAAAAATAAGTTAAATAATAAGGAAAATGAGATATTGGGTAAATAAAGATATTATAAATTATTTTTTAACATTGCAATTTTATACCAATCGACTTTCAAGATGCGTCTTATATCTCCCTGCAAAGCAGGGATAAATCAGGTTTCATATTATGTTGTAAATTGTAACCTGAAGTTTAATGTGAGGGTTACCAGAAGAAATGGCGAGCCAATAACGGTGCTGTAAAGTTTTTTTTCAAATAAAAACCTCTGGGCAACGTCATAATTGGCTGGCCATGTTCTCCTATCGCTTCGGTCAATGCGCGGCTATTGGCGGCTTTGGGGCGCAATTGCAGTACTTCACCATGACGGGCAGTAATGCTTTCGACTTTTCCTAATACAATAAGATCCATCAGTTCTTCCCAATCGCGTCTCAGCAACTCTTCTTCAACCACATTCGGGCTCCAAAGCAACGGAGAGCCTACACGGCGTTCAGAGAGTGGAATACTTCTTTCCCCCTCAACGGGGATCCACAGGACGCGGGATAATTTACGCCTGACGTGGCAGTTTTCCCAGATAATGCCGCTATTACCTGTTAAAGGGGCAACACAGACAAAGGTTGTTTCTAATGGATAACCTTTGCTATCCACTGGGATAGTTTTCAACTCGACACCAATATGTTCAAAATCCTGCTCAGGTTTACTGCCCGCATTTGCGCCTAAATAGTATTCAAGCAACATACCGACCCAACCTTTATCACGTTTTAAATTGGGGGGAATGGAGAGCCTGGCTTGCGCAGCTAGTTCACCCATAGATAAGCCAGCCAGAGAATAGGCACGATTGAAGAGTTGTTGTTCGTTTTCAGGCGGTGTTGGGGGCGTAAAGTACATGTTATAGAATATATTTTTTTCTGGTTAAAAAATGCTCATGTGAATTTTGGGAAATCATTATGAATTTATCGTTAACAAGATCACTTTGATAATAGCATGATATACAAGATCTTTTCATCGCTGTTTGCTGCATTAAAAATAGACTCATTATGATTGTTCACCTATTCCCAGTGATAATAAACAGGATCTTACACCATGTTATCCACAGATTTATGGGATAAGTGATAAAAAGTGAGATCACTGGTTTGATTTACAGCGCTAATGAATGATGTTTTCTACAAAAATAGGCGATTTTTGTTTAACTAAAAGGCATATCCTGTGGATAAATTCATCGATGGCTAATATTTGCTCAAGGCAAGAAAAGGCAAAAATTTTCATCAGTGATATGTAACGTTAAAAGGGGTATAAAATGTATTAACATAATGAAAAACAATGGATATTTATTTACGCTTATAGCGAGTGTAAAAATATGTAATAAAAGTATACCCGTTTTACCCCGCTCTTTTTCACATACATATCCACAGAAAAAGTGAATAAAATGGTTCTGGCCAGACAATAAATGTTTATAACTTTAGCTTTTCCTGTGAATTAACCCTCTTGGAGGAGTAATCCACGCAGATTTAAAATCAAACCAGACAAAAGTGTTCATTTTTACTCCACTTATGCTCATTTACCTTTGATTTTTTCGAGTCATGGTATTTTTACTAGCCAGTAAGCTATCTTACTGGCCTTTTTTAATGCCTGTATTTCCCTTTGATTAGGTTTTCCTAAACTTCTTCGGTGATATAGCGTGCAATGATATCGCCCATTGCATCGGTGCTGACCGCTTTGTCATTTCCCGCCAGATCTGCGGTACGATAACCTTGTTCCAAAGCATGGTTGATTGCCCGTTCAATAGCATCAGCGGCATTAAAGTGGCCAAAGCTGTAACGCAGCAACAGTGCTGTGGATAATATTTGGGCAATTGGGTTGGCAATATTTTTACCCGCAATGTCAGGAGCTGAACCGCCAGCAGGTTCATATAAGCCAAAACCTTTTTCATTCAGGCTGGCAGAAGGCAACATTCCCATTGAACCCGTGATCATAGCGCACTCATCGGATAAAATATCGCCAAAAATATTAGAGCATAATAGAACGTCAAATTGAGCGGGATTTTTAATCAACTGCATAGTGGCGTTATCGATATACATGTGCTCGATTGTCACGTCAGGATAATCTTTGGCGATTTTGCTAACAACTTCACGCCATAACACGGAGCTTTGCAAAACATTCGCTTTATCAATTGAAGTGACTTTATGGCGGCGCTTGCGCGCAGATTCAAATGCAATACGCGCGATCCGTTCTATTTCGAAACGATGATAAATCTCCGTGTCAAAAGCACGCTCATATTTTCCCTCACCTTCACGTCCCTTGGGTTGTCCAAAATAAATTCCACCTGTCAGCTCACGGACGCATAAAATATCAAAGCCTTTGGCGGCGATATCATGGCGAAGGGGACAGAATGATTCTAAGCCTGCATATAAGCGTGCCGGACGTAAGTTACTGAATAATTTAAAATACTTTCGCAATGGCAATAATGCCCCTCGTTCGGGTTGTTCGGCGGGTGGCAGATGTTCCCATTTTGGGCCACCTACAGAGCCAAATAGGATCGCGTCAGCCTTTTCACAGCCAGTCATCGTTTCTTGAGGTAGAGGGGTGCCATGACGATCAATGGCAATCCCCCCCACATCATATTCGCTGGTTGTGATACGGATATTAAAACGATGACGGATGGCATCTAACACTTTGTAGGCTTGCTTCATAACTTCAGGGCCAATGCCATCACCAGGCAAAACAGCAATGTGGTAATGCTTAGTTTCTTGCTTGCCTTGAGTCGCGTCATTTGAAATAGATTGGCTTGAAGTCATGATTATGCAGTTTCCTTTTTGTTGTTCTGGTGATTGTTTTGAATATTGCTGTCTTGGTTACCGTTTTGGGAGATGCGTTGCTTCTCTTTTTCTACTTGTTCTGCCTGCCAGATATTGTTCAGAACATGGACCATAGCTTTGGCAGAGGATTCAATAATGTCAGTTTCCAAACCCATTCCGTGGAAACGGCGGCCAAAACATTCCACGATAATATCAACCTGACCAAGCGCATCTTTACCATGCCCCTTACCGGATAATTGATAGGAAATTAATTCCAGAGGGTAACCTGTAATGCGGTTGATGGCCTGATAGATAGCATCAACCGTACCATTGCCTGTTGAGGCTTCGGATTTGATTTCATTTCCGCAGGCCAGGCTAACGGTTGCAGTAGGTATGACATTGGAGCCTGACTGGATACTGAAATAATCCAGACGGAAATGTTCATGTTCTTGCTGTTGTTGGTTGATAAACACCAAGGCTTCCAAATCGTAATCAAACACCTGCCCTTTTTTATCTGCCAGTTTCAAGAATGCTTGATACAGTACATCCAGATTGTAATCACTCTCTTGATAGCCCATTTCTGTCATACGATGTTTCACTGCGGCACGTCCAGAACGTGAGGTCAGGTTCAACTGGGTATCTTTCAGGCCGATGGATTCTGGTGTCATGATTTCGTAAGTTTCACGATTTTTCAGCACCCCATCCTGATGAATGCCGGATGAATGGGAAAACGCATTACTGCCAACAACGGCTTTATGAGCGGGGATCGGTGTACTGCTAATTTGGCTCACTAACTGACTGGTACGGTAAATTTCTTGATGGTTGATATTGGTATGTACTCCCAACATTTGCTGGCGCGTTTTGATCGTCATGATCACTTCTTCCAGTGAGCAGTTACCTGCACGCTCTCCCAATCCATTAATCGTGCCTTCGATTTGACGGGCACCTTCCTGGATAGCTGTAATGGAGTTAGCGACGGACATGCCTAAGTCGTCGTGACAGTGGACAGAAATAATCGCTTTATCAATATTGGGTACACGGTTAAATAATGTGCGTATAATACCGCCAAATTGGTAAGGGGTTGTGTAACCCACCGTATCTGGAATGTTAACGGTGGTTGCACCCGCTTTGATGGCTTGCTCGACAATTTTGCACAAATTATCGATATCTGTACGGCCCGCATCTTCGCAGGAAAATTCAACATCATCGGTGTAGTTGCGTGCCCGTTTGATGGAACGAACCGCCATTTCCACAACATCATCAAAGGTTCTTTTTAATTTATGTTCGACGTGCAGATTTGAGGTAGCGAGTACCATATGCAGGCGGAAGGCTTCAGCGACTTTCAGGGCTTCAGCGGCGACATCGATATCTTTGTCAACACAGCGGGATAAGGCACAAATACGGCTATTCTTGATTTCACGGGCGATGGTTTGAACTGATTCAAAATCTCCTGGAGAAGAAACTGGAAAACCAGCTTCAATAACATCAACTCCCAATCTTTCCAATGCGTAAGCGATTTGCAGTTTCTCTTTCACACTCAGACTGGCTTGTAATGCCTGTTCTCCATCACGTAACGTCGTATCGAAAATAATAACTTGCTGGCTCATGTTGTGCTCCTGTTAAATCGATTAACTGGTTAATTTAGTTCTGTAACTGGGTTTATCTTTGAGCGCCGGCAGGTAAAAAAAACCCGCGCATGGCGCGGGTTTTTTGTGTCTGATGTAGGTTAACTTATCCTCTGTGTTCCACCCACCAACATACCACGCGCATGATTAAAGGCGATAATTAGTAGGCTTAGTAGAAGAATAGGGTGAATCATGTGAGCTAACCTTTGTAAATTTGTTAACTGAGTTTTAATTGTCAATGTATTTTATAGATACTTTATCTAAAAAGTAATGTCAAGCAGTATAAGAGTAAATTTAGTGTGAATTGTACACATTTCTGGTTGTTTATTGCATCATTGTTGAGCTCGGTGACTATTTTTTACATTTTTAACGATGTTTTTATCTATTTTTCATATCTATATATGGAGTAAAATCCTGCCCTGATGGATAAAGAACAAGGATAGATAGATGTTAACCACAGTGTCTTAGGTTAAGAAGTCATAACCATATAGAATATTAATAAATTATATTTTGATAGATTGAAATTTCATTATTGGCTCATTGTTTTTGATACAAATCATGAGTGTAAGTTGAGTTAGTTCCATGCATATATAACCCGGTAATATTCATACCTATAAAAATATTACG
>NZ_JADEUF010000046.1 GCF_015163655.1 Xenorhabdus griffiniae
ATAATAAGCTGATAAATTTACAGTAAAATACAAAAGCATTTGAAACTATTTTTTATTTTCTGATGTCTTATTAGTCTATTAAGTTGAGTTATAAAAGCATTTAGGCAATATTAATACATTAAAGAATAGCAGGGCATATTATCCATGAATAACATTGACCACGATCGCCGAAAGTGGCTCGGTATAAGTGTGGCCGCATTGGGATTAGGTTTATTACCTCAATCGGTTTTGGCTGCATTGACAACGCCACGTCCTCGAATTTTACATTTTGATAACTTGCATACCGGAGAAACACTCAAAGCCGAATTCTTTGATGGTCATCGGTATAATAAATCAGAACTAGCCCGCCTGAATTATTTATTCCGCGATTTTCGGCAAAATAAGGTTAAAACCATTGATCCGAAATTATTTGATCAAATTTATTTATTGCAAATGCTGATGGGAATAAATAAACATGTTCAATTAGTTTCGGGTTATCGTTCTTTGGCAACAAATAATATGTTGCGTCACACCAGTGGTGGCGTGGCAAAACACAGTTACCATACCCGTGGACAAGCCATGGATTTTCACATTGATGGTGTTCAGCTTACGCATATTCGTAAGGCTGCATTGAAAATGCGGGCAGGGGGAGTAGGGTTTTATCCAAAGAGTAATTTTATTCATATTGATACAGGCCCGGTCAGGACGTGGTAATCTTATTACCAACAATGAGTCTTGATTGTGGAGTGAAACAGTATAATGAAATACCACATTATCCCCGTTACGATGGCGATGCAAAATTGCACATTGATTTGGTGTGAAGCAACTCAGGAGGCGGCGATTGTTGATCCTGGTGGTAATGCTGAACAACTTATCGCTGAAATAGAGCGACGTGGGCTGAAAATCACCCAAATTTTGCTGACACATGGTCACTATGATCATGTTGGTGCTACTGTCGAAATCGCGCAGCATTTTGATGTGCCTGTTTACGGACCACATAAGGGAGATGCTTTTTGGATAGAAAGTTTGGAAATTCAATGCCAAATGTTTGGCGTTGAACCATGCCCTTCTTTTACGCCCGATCGTTGGCTCGATGAAGGGGATACACTAAAAATTGGCAGTATTGAGTTATCCGTTTTGCACTGTCCGGGGCATACACCGGGGCATATTATCCTTGCTAACCACACCGATAAAGTCATCTCAATGGGAGATGTATTGTTTAAGGGCAGTATTGGCCGTACGGATTTTCCAGGCGGAAACTATGATGAATTGATCCAATCTATTAAGGAAAAAGTATTGCCATTGGGGGACGAGTATCAATTCATACCCGGTCACGGTCCAATGTCAACATTAGGGCATGAGCGGAAGACCAATCCATTTTTACAGGATTAATCGTTGCCATAAGATAATGTAAAGAAGATAAAAGCCGCTTTGTCAGCGGCTTTTGAGAAACTCAGAGTATTGCAACGATAGCTTCACACAGAGGAACCATATTCTCCAGTGTCAGACCTGCTACGTTGATACGGCCAGAGCTAACCGCGTAAATCCCATATTCTTCACGCAGGCGATCAACTTGCTCTTTAGTTAATCCACTGAATGAGAACATACCATTTTGCGTGCTAATAAAGCTAAAGTCTTGCTTCGCGCCTTTTTCTTGCAAGGTATTCACAAACAGTTGGCGCATACGCTGAATGCGTTCACGCATGGTTGCCAATTCCTGAATCCATTCGGCTTTCAGGTCATCATTGGACAGAATGGTTGTCACAACAGAAGCACCGTGCGCCGGTGGGTTAGAGTAATTGGTACGCACAATGGATTTTGCCTGGCTGAATGCCTTTTCTGCGGTATCGCTGTCTGTTGCAACGATGGTGCAGGCTCCAACACGCTCATTGTACAACCCAAAGTTTTTGGAATAAGAGCTGGCAACGATTAGCTCATTGTGGTTTCTGGTAAAAATACGCAGACCTTCTGCATCTTCATCCAATCCTTTGGCAAAGCCTTGGTACGCAAAGTCGAATACGGGCAGCCAGCCATTTGCAGCAGATAAATCTGCCAGTTTCTGCCATTGTTCAGCGGTTGGATCAATACCCGTTGGGTTATGGCAGCAGCCATGCAGCAGAACAACATCACCTGCTTGTGCTTCAGACAAACTTGCCAACATGCCTTCGAAATCTAAGGCATGACTTTCTGCATCGTAATAGTTGTATTCGCGGATCTCCAAGCCAGCACTGGAGAAAACGCCTTTGTGGTTTGGCCAGGTTGGGTTGCTGATCCAGACACGTTTTGCATTGGTCTGTTTAGCAATAAAGTCAGCGGCAATACGTAGTGCGCCAGTTCCGCCTGGGCTTTGTACAGTGCGGGCGCGTTTGTCAGTGACGATAGGGCTGTTTTTGCCGAAAAGCAGTTCTTGAGTGACGCGGCCAAATTCAGGTAATCCACTAATTGCCAGATAATTTTTAGTCGTTTCATTTTCCAGCAGGAACTTCTCTGCTTTTTTAACAGTAGTCAGAACAGGAGTTTTACCCGTTTCGTCTTTGTAGACGCCGATACCTAAGTTAATTTTATTTTCACGGGGATCTGCTTTAAAGCTATCCGCTAAACCAAGAATCGGGTCGGCAGGCGCTGCTGTGATTTTTTCAAACATTTTTTTGATTCCAAGACTCGGAGAGTTAAGCCCAAAATAAGTGATACGCTGTTCAGGGTAACCTTAAGAAATCTATTTGCCAACTACTTGTAGCAAAAAGAATAAAATCTTGTGAAGTAGTTTACGGAGTGAAAAAAAGAGCCTGAAAAAACAGAGATGTAAAATGTAAAAAGCAGCGCCGGAGCGCTGCTTTTTTGAGATAGACTGATTAGCTTTTCGCTAAACAGTGTATCAACAGTAATTAGAACTGATAAGTCAGACCAACACCGAATACGTTGCGAGCGTTTGCGTCTGTACCTTCATTTTTGTCCAACAGGTTGATTTTGTAATCAACATAGGTAGACAGGTTTTTGTTAAAGTAGTAGTAAGTACCTACAGAAACATATTTAACCAGATCAGCGCTGTAGCGTTTTTCGCCTTCACCCAAGTCTTTGCCTTTAGACTGAACGTAAGCCAGAGATGGTTTCAGACCGAAATCAGAGAACAGGTATTGTGCAACCAATTCGATATTCTGAGTTTTATTAGCAATGCCTTTCGCTGTAACACTATCAATCACTGCTGAACCAGAAGTCATGTTACGGGTTTCGCCGTACATTGCTGCCAGGTATACGTTGTTAGCATCGTATTTAGCACCAATGTTCCATGCTTCAGCGCGTTCACCTTTAGCATTGCTATCATTCCACTGACCATTTGCACGAGTAGAATTAGCGTAAGAACCACCAAGAGTGATACCGTAACCTACGTTATAAGTGGTAGCCAAACCGTAGCCATCACCATTTGCAGTATAGTTTTTAAGACCTTCACGAGCATTTTTGGTGCGCTCGCTGTTTTGACCTTGGTATTGCAGGGCAAAGTTCAGACCGTCAACCAGACCGAAGAAATCAGTGTTACGGTAAGTTAACAGACCAGTAGCACGGCCAGTCATGTAGTTATCAGTGTGAGACATGGAGTCGCCACCGAAGATTGGCAGTACGTCAGTCCATGCGTTAACGTCATAGTTTACGCCGTAGTTGCGGCCGTAATCCAATGAACCGTAGTTAGCGAATTTCAAACCAGCGAAAGCTAAACGAGTAGCAGTATCTGCACCATCAGCTTCTGCGCCCTTAGCCTTCAGATTGTATTCCCAACGACCAAAACCAATCAGTTGGTCAGAGATCTGAGTTTCACCTTTGATGCCGATACGAGCATAAGAGTCGTCGCCATCTTGACCGCTTCTTTTATCAGCGATTTGGTGACGAACGTCCACTTTACCGTACAGATCCAGTTTGTTGCCATCTTTATTAAAAATTTCAGCTGCGTTTGCTGTACCAGCAACCAGCAGAGCTGGAATTACCACTGCAAGAATATTGCGTTTCATTATTATTACCCTCATTGGTGTTATCTAGACACCTGCCACTGCCAGAAATAGAACACTAAAAAATTTTGGAACTATTTGTGGGTATCGAGTGTCTTATTAGTCGGCGATCAGTGTTCCATTGGTAATGAATTTTATCTACCTTCAAAATGCTACAAAAGCACAGAATCAGTAACAAAATGAAAATAGATGTTTCGAAATGTAAATTTTAGGGAACTTTTTTAGTGTGCTTTTCGCCATAAAATAAAAAAAGCCAACTTTCGTTGGCTTTTTATCGGATTGATTGTTAGCTTATTTATTAAGCTTATTCATTAGAAACTTGCGTTTCTTGGTGTCCGCGGGAATGGAATAACATCACGAACGTTGGATACGCCCGTAACATAAGCTACCAGACGTTCGAAGCCCAAACCGAAACCAGCATGAGGAACTGTGCCGTAACGGCGCAGATCACGATACCACCAATAATCTTCTTTATTCAGCCCCATTTCTTCCATACGCTGATCCAGCCTATCCAGACGCTCTTCACGCTGGGAACCACCAATGATTTCACCAATGCCTGGCGCTAACACATCCATTGCGGCAACGGTTTTACCATCGTCATTCATGCGCATATAGAAGGCTTTAATGTCTTTTGGATAGTTTTTCATGATCACTGGCGCGTTGAAATGTTTTTCTGCCAGATAACGCTCATGCTCTGATGCTAAATCCACACCCCAGAAAACAGGGTTTTCAAATTCCTGACCACAATTTTCCAGAATTTCTATCGCATCGGTGTAGTCCAATTGAACGAAATCTGAATCAACAAATTTTTCCAGACGAGTGATAACTTCGCTGTCAACTCGTTCTGCAAAGAAAGCCAGATCATCCGCACGCTCTTCTAATGCAGCCTTGAAAACATATTTCAGCATGTCTTCAGAGAGTCTGGCGATATCATTCAGATCGGCAAAAGCCACTTCTGGTTCAACCATCCAAAATTCTGCCAAATGACGGCTGGTATTGGAGTTTTCTGCACGGAAAGTGGGCCCGAAGGTATAGATTTTGCTCAATGCACAAGCATAAGCTTCGCCATTTAACTGACCGGATACAGTAAGGAAAGCTTCACGGCCGAAGAAATCCTGGCTGAAATCCACTTCGCCTTTATCTGTGCGTGGCAAGTTTTGCAAATCCAAAGTGGAAACGCGGAACATTTCGCCAGCACCTTCTGTATCTGATGCGGTGATTAACGGCGAGGATACCCAGAAGAAGCCTTTTTCATGGAAGAAACGATGCAGGGCTTGGGCCAGTGTATGGCGAACACGGGCAACGGCGCCGATCAAATTGGTGCGTGGGCGAAGATGAGCTACTTCACGCAGGTATTCAATGCTGTGGCGTTTAGCTGCCATTGGGTAAGTATCTGGATCATCAACCATGCCAACAACAACAACTTTAGTGGCCTGCAATTCAAAATCCTGTCCTTTACCTTGTGATTCCACCACTGTACCGGTGACTTCAACAGAACAGCCCGTGGTTAAATGTAATATTTCATCCTGATAATTAGGTAAATTATTATTAACGACGGCCTGTAATGGATTAAAGCAGGAACCGTCATAGACGGCGAGGAACGAGATACCAGCTTTAGAATCTCTCCTTGTACGTATCCAACCGCGAACGGTGACTTCGTTGCCAACCGGAACCCGGCCTTGCAGTACATCGACTACAGGCGCTACGCTCATAAATTTCTCTCTTTTGTATATAGTGGATTAATAACTAGATAGATTTACCAAATACTCCCTTAATCAGGGAGCAGATCGTCTATCTTACTTGTCATCTCTCAGGAAACAAGAGGAAATTGCGCATCTTAATGGGGAAACAGAGGGAAAAGTTGTTTTTTATTTGCGTAACCCGCATGAAGCAGGTTACGCAAAAGATAATCAGACGAGTTATGCCGTTTTTCTAGACCACTTTCTCTATATAGGGAATGTCGAAGGCCCGACGTAACCTGTTGACAAACTCATCATCTTCACAGATGGTTTTTCCGGGGCTATCCGAAAGTTTTGCCACGGGTTTACCATTGCATTCGACCAATTTGATAACAATATTCAGTGGCTTTATGCCCGGAATATTACAGGTCAGTCGTGTGCCAATGCCAAAAACAACATTAATTCTCTTGTGGAAATGGTGATACAGCGCCAGTGCTTTTTGCAGATCCAAGCTGTCAGAGAACACCAATGTTTTCGTCATTGGATCGATACCCAGTGATTGGTAATGTGCTATGGCTTTTTCACCCCATTCAATAGGATCACCGGAGTCATGACGCAGACCTTGGTAGGCAGTTGCTAATGGTTTGTCAAAATCTCGCAAAAAAGCATCCATAGTAATACAGTCAGTCAGGGCGATGCCTAACTGGTTTGGATATTCATTCAGCCAGGTTTGCAGCGCAGCCCTTTGGCTATTGGCAAGTTCTGGACTAATTTGCTGGTGAGCCTGGAACCATTCATGGGCTTGTGTACCGAGAGGCGGAAGATCAAGCTGTTCTGCCAGTTGATAATTACTACTTCCAATCAAATAAGGGAAACTATTTTTCAGCTCATTGATAATGGCATATTGCACTGCGTGTGAGAAACGACGGCGAGTACCAAAATCCATTAATTTAAAACCGGATAGATCGATGTTTTTTTCCGCAGCCTCTTTGTAAAACAGTTCAATCAATTTTCTCAGCTGAATAACGGCATCTTCCGGCGTGATTTCAGGTGAGTGATGACGATGAACCAATTCGCTGATCAGAGCAAGCAAAGGCACTTCCCACAAGATAACTTCGTGCCATAAACCGGAAATGCGGATGGCTAATTGCCCTTCATGGGTAACAGAAACGTCGACCTGTTTAGGATTAAAGCGGAATGTTTTGCACCAGTTCAGGTAATCCTCTTTGAAGAACGGCAGGCGAGAAAGATAATCGACTTCGTGTTCTGTCAATGCTAAGTCTGCCATCATGTCGATTTGATGACGTAATGGCTCGGCGTATTCTCCGAGCAGTTCATCACCACGGCAACGAAATTCTGCAACAACAGGAATATTGTTGTAATGGTGGTACACTGCTTGCTGCATGTGAAACTTATAAGCATCAGTATCAAGCAGTGATTTGATAATCGGGGTAGCGTCTAAAGTCATGGCGCGTCAGGCATCCTCGCGGAGCATATTCGTGTCAGCTAAATCGATAAAGTCGGGAGAGTATACCGTGATTATTGGGTTATTGAAGCCATATAGCTACATATATTTTCCCGAATCTAAAGATTAAGGTTAATTCGTTTATAGATAATATCATGTTAAATGAGATATGAGATGACAATTAGCACGAAAGTACTAATATGCTGACTACATCATTTATACTTTTACTTAATAAATTATTAACATCTAAAAAAAGAGACTTATTGATTGAAAGGAAGATTTCTCTATGGCAGCGTTTATGTTTTTAAAAATAATGGAAAAGGTTCCCTATGACACAACAGCGACTCGTTAAACACCGTCTGGATTATAAAGCGCCAGATTACACAATTACCAACATTGATCTTGATTTTGATCTGGATGCTGAAAAAACAACGGTGACGGCAATCAGTCAGGTAAAACGTCAGGTTAATGACATTACTCCACTGATTTTGGATGGCGAAAATCTCACGTTAAAAAGCATTTATATCGATGATAAAGCGTGGAAGCATTATCAGGAACAGGATGGAAAGTTGCTGATTGAACAACTTCCAGCCCAGTTTACTCTGAAAATTGTGAATGAAATTCACCCGGCAGCAAATACAGCTCTGGAAGGACTATATGTGTCTGGCGATGCCTTGTGTACCCAGTGTGAGGCAGAGGGATTCCGTCACATCACGTATTATTTGGATCGCCCAGATGTTCTGGCTTGTTTTACTACTCGCATTACTGCGGATAAAACCAAATACCCATTCCTGCTTTCCAATGGTAACCGTATTGAACAAGGAGAGCTGGAAGATGGGCGTCATTGGGTAAAATGGCAGGACCCATTCCCAAAACCGGCTTACTTGTTCGCATTGGTTGCCGGGGATTTTGATGTCCTGCGTGACACGTTTGTGACCCGCAGTGGCCGTGAGGTGGCACTGGAGCTGTTTGTTGATCGGGGTAACCTGGATCGTGCTGACTGGGCCATGACATCGTTGAAAAACTCAATGAAATGGGATGAAACCCGCTTTGGTCTGGAGTATGACCTTGATATCTACATGATTGTCGCCGTTGATTTTTTCAATATGGGGGCGATGGAAAACAAGGGATTAAACATCTTCAATTCCAAATATGTTCTGGCAAAAACGGAAACGGCGACTGACGAAGACTATCTTGCCATTGAAGCTGTGATCGGACATGAATATTTCCATAACTGGACCGGAAACCGTATTACATGTCGTGACTGGTTCCAGTTAAGCCTGAAAGAAGGGCTGACAGTATTCCGTGATCAGGAATTCAGTTCGGATCTGGGTTCACGTTCGGTTAACCGTATCAAGAACGTGCGTGTTATGCGTTCTGCACAATTTGCCGAAGATGCTGGCCCTATGGCTCACCCTATCCGTCCTGATCAGGTGATGGAAATGAATAACTTCTATACGTTGACCGTCTATGAAAAAGGCGCAGAAGTGATTCGGATGATCCATACCTTATTAGGGGAAGAACAATTTCAGGCGGGTATGCAGCTTTATATCCACCGCCATGATGGTAGCGCGGCTACCTGTGATGATTTTGTGCAGGCGATGGAAGACGCGTCAAATGTCGATTTGACCCTTTTCCGCCGTTGGTATAGCCAATCCGGGACGCCTGTGCTGGCTGTCCGCGACGAATACGATGCAGAAAAGCAACAATATATTTTGCATGTCAGTCAAATGACATTACCAACAGCAGATCAGAAAGAGAAACAACCGCTGCACATTCCTCTGGATATTGAACTTTATGATGAACAGGGAAGGGTTATCCCGCTGCGTCGTCATGGTCAGCCTGTGCATCATGTTTTGAATGTTATTAATGCAGAGCAATCATTTGTTTTCGATAACGTTCCCTCACGGCCTGTCCCTTCTTTACTGCGTGAGTTTTCTGCACCAGTGAAATTGGATTATCCATACAGTGATGAACAGCTTTCATTTTTAATGAAACATGCGCGTAATGAGTTCTCCCGTTGGGATGCAGCGCAAGCTCTGCTAACCAACTATGTGAAGCTGAATGTTGTCCGTCACCAAAAATCCCTGCCACTGGAATTGCCAATGCATGTCATTGATGCTTTCCGTGCTGTATTATTGGATAAAGATATCGATCCGGCTCTGGCTGCATTGATCCTGACTCTGCCGTCTGAAAATGAAGTGGCAGAATTGTTTACGGTGGTAGATCCCAAAGCTATCCATGATGTCATTCGTGCTATGACAAAGGCACTGGCCAATGAAATGGTGGATGAATTCTCTGCGGTTTATCACAGCCTCCAGACAGGCGTATACCGTGTAGAGCATAAGGATATTGCAAAACGTGATTTGCGTAATACCTGCCTCTACTATCTGGCCTTTATTGATACCAAAGAGTTGGCAGATAAATTAGTGGCGGCACAATATTATCACGCTGATAACATGACTGACAGCATCGCTGCCTTATCTGCGGCTGTATTTGCTGAATTGCCTTGCAGTTATCAATTAATGGATGAATTTGATAAGCAATGGCATCAGAATGGTTTGGTCATGGATAAATGGTTCAGACTGCAAGCCACCAATCCAGCCTTCGATGTACTTGAGAAAGTGCGTGGCTTGATGAAACATCGTTCTTTCAGCTTGAGCAACCCAAACCGTGTTTATTCACTGTTGAGAATATTCTTTAGCAGAAATGCCGTGGCCTTCCATGCTGAAGATGGTAGTGGTTATCAATTCCTGGTGGAAGTGCTAACCGAGCTGAATAACCTAAATCCGCAAGTAGCATCACATTTGATTGATCCATTGATTCGTTTGAAACGTTACGATGAAAAACGTCAGGCTTTGATGCGTGCGGCATTGGAACAGTTGAAAGGAATAGAGAACTTATCTGGCGACCTGTTCGAAAAGATTACCAAAGCACTTAAAAGTTAATATGTAACATATTCTTTAGTGATTGTCGGAGAAAACCCCGTTGTTGTTTTAAACGGGGTTTGTTTTTACCTGCTTATATATCAATCTAACTTCAAGACGCGTGTGATTTCATATCGTGTTGCCAATTGCAACTCAATGTGATTGTTTATATTTCCCCGCGTAGCGGGGAAATATAAGACGCATCTTGAAAGACGATTGGTAGAGAGGACTTTTTTGTTTACTCATATAATGGTAAATTAACACTCTCTTCCAGCTATAACAACGCAGCAATTATATATGTATGAGATTGCGTATAACTCAAAATGTATCACTGACAATTCTCACGTAAAAACAATCATAAAGAACAATAGGTTAATTTAAATGTATTATTCTCTAGTACGGAAGGCATTGTTCCAGCTTGATCCTGAACAGGCACATGAGCTAACTTTCCGCCAACTCAAACGTGTTGCCGGTACTCCTTTCGAATTTCTTATTCGCCAATCAGTTGCCACTAAGCCCGTGACTTGCATGGGACTGTCTTTCAAAAATCCACTGGGTTTAGCCGCAGGTCTTGATAAAAACGGTGATTGCATTGATGCATTTGGGGCAATGGGCTTTGGGTTTGTTGAAGTTGGTACAGTAACACCGCGCCCGCAAGCTGGAAATGATAAGCCAAGATTATTCCGGGTGGTTGAAGCGGAGGGGATCATCAACCGGATGGGATTTAATAACCTTGGGGTAGATAATCTGGTTGAGAATGTTAAGTGCGCAAAATATGACGGGATTATCGGGATCAATATCGGTAAAAATAAAGATACTCCGGTTGAAAATGGAAAAGATGATTATTTAATTTGCATGGATAAAGTTTATCCTTATGCGGGTTATATCACTATCAATATTTCTTCTCCTAATACGCCTGGCTTGAGGACATTACAATATGGAGAAGCTTTGGATGATCTTTTGTCTGCGATTAAAAATAAGCAAAGTGAACTTCAGCAAAAGTTCCAAAAATATGTTCCTGTTGCTGTTAAAATTTCTCCCGATCTTTCAGAAGAAGAATTAATAAAAATTGCTGATAGTTTAATGCGTCATCATATTGATGGGGTTATTGCAACAAATACCACATTGGATAGAAAGATTATCGAAGGTTTGAATCACTGTCAGCAGGCAGGAGGGCTGAGTGGGCGCCCCGTGCAATTGCGCAGTACAGAGATTATCCGCCGCCTTTCGCAAGAATTAAAAGGTGAAATACCGATTATTGGTGTCGGTGGAATTGATTCACTGGTGGCAGCCAGGGAAAAAATAGAAGCAGGTGCTTCATTAATTCAGATATATTCCGGCTTTATCTATAAAGGACCGAAAATCATCAAAGATATTGTTAATCATATCTGAATATTTGCGATAATTTGGGGGCAGGGGTTTATTTCTGTCCTCAACTCGTCTATATTTTGTTTTATAGATTAAATTTTATCATTTATTTTTAACTTCTTATTTCGCTGGCAAAGCTTATTTTAACTAAAAAAGCTATTTTGAGCATAAAAGGGTAAGCAATGAAAATTAGACCTGATGATCAGTGGCGCTGGTATTTTGATCCTGAGCATAGCCGTGTCATGCTCGATCTCGCTAATGGCATGATTTTTCGTTCCCGTTTCCCTGCCAGGATATTGACTGATTACGCCGTTACAATGGAAGAAATGTCATTCTCAGTCGATGATGCCGCGCTTTTTTACACTTTTGAAGAACATTTACGTCGCATCAATATGGCTCCTGCGTTTAGCGCTGAATTAGCTTTGAATGGAGTGGTTGCGTTACGTTTTATGAAACCACAAATGCCTAAGAGTTGGTATTTTTCTCATTTTTCTTTGATAGAGAAACCAGAACACGGTGAAATTATTCAGCTTAAGTTACAGAATAGTGGTACTGAAGCACTGTTTATGGTTGCAGAAGTGGGGGACAATGCCAGCTTGTGTTTATTGGCGCAGCAAAAGCTAGAGATGCACGATCGTGTTATGAATTTTTGTGATCCTATTAAGGTCATGAATGATCGTATCATGCCTTATATTGAGCCAACTCAGTCATCGATATATCATAGGGCAATTTAGTGCCATTAGGTCGCTATGTTCATAATATTATTAACCTAAATAAATCACTTCTATCAGAGTATTATTGATTGTCCTTTATCATTCACATTCAGATATATTTATAGTGTCAATCAATGGCCTGTCTTTTCCATAATATATTGCCTGCTTAAAAGCTCAGTAATAAAAATCGGACAGCGGGCATATTTATACTGCCTGATTTAAATACACATGCTGTCGTTACATATTATTAATGTTTATCTTAATTCAATAATTAAATCATTTTGAGGAATACAGCTACATGCCAGAATTTTTCCATTATCCTTAATGGATGTCGATTTCAGTGGCAATACGTCCCCTTTAACCAAGGATATCTTACAGGAACCACAAATTCCGGCACGACATGAATAGGGAATTTGAATACCTTGATCTTCGAGTTGTTCTAAAATAATTTGCTGATTATTGCCAATAAAACGTTGTCCATTGAATTCAATAGCAACGGACTGTTGAGCATTTTCTTTTATAGGTAAATCGGTTGCTTGTTCACCACTACCATATTCACGTGGTGTTCTCTTTTCTAAAATGGTAACACGATCCCCAACTCGAATAATGCCGCTGTTACGGGCAATGGCATTCTGTCCAAAATCAACCGCACCATTTTCTTTGGCTGTTCTGAAAGATTGCAGGGTAGCCAGTGGCTCACTTTGCGGATTTTTGCGGCCTTTTTCGGGGCTGACTGTGGTCAAAATACAGCGACTGCACGGTTTTGGCAGGTCAAAAACAATATCGCCAATTTGGATAGTTTGCCAGCTATCTTCTTCAAAAGGAGCGGCACCTGTGACAATGATATTGGCACGAAATTGTTCTATTTTAATACTGGCAGGACAGCGTTGTTGCAAGGCATGAAAAGAGGCTTCATTGATAATTAAATAGGGAAAACCATCTGCGAATGATAAAGAAATATCGGGGAATTTCTTGACCCGTCGTGTTAGTTCTTCACTGAGCCAGCGTAGTTGTACCGGCTTATCAAAAAAGCCACTGAGCCAATTATTCACCCTCTCAGGAGCAACTAACGCGGTAAAATGATTTCCCCAAACTTCAGTGGCGAGGCGCTCTTCTTTAAAATCATTGTAAAGTACAGTAGCGCTTTCTCCGTTTGGTGCCTGCAAATACAGACCGTTGTGCAGCATAGTTGGAGTAAATAGCAACATCTGCGGATATTGGCGGGCAGTAATAAACGTGCCGTTTGTCGTGGTGATCATAAAATTGCGATCAAACATCAGGCCACTTTCATTAACGAGAGAATGAGAAAGTTGTAATCCACGCATGGATTTGACGGGGTAGGTATAGAGGCGCGACAGCGTTAACATCCATTATCTCCCAAATATTTTTGTCTTTGCTAAAGCATTTTTATCTTTATTGTGTCAGCAACTTTAGGACATGTCGAAGGTATTGGCTATAATGTGCCACAATTTTTTTGGTGGTGAACTTTTGTGATGATTAATAAGATGAACTCTCTCTTTGCCAGCACAGCACGTGGACTGGAAGAACTATTAAAGAACGAACTGGAAATCCTGGGAGCGCAATCCTGCAAGATTGCCCAAGGTGGGGTTCATTTTCAGGGCGATGATCGGGTGATGTATAAAAGTTTGCTGTGGAGCAGACTGGCATCCCGTATCCTGATGCCGCTTAACGAATTTAACGTTTATAGTGATTTGGATCTGTATCTTGGTGTCCAGTCCATTGACTGGAGCGAGATTTTCTCAGTTGATAGTACGTTCTCTGTTCATTTCAGCGGCACGAATGAGGAGATCAGAAATACACAATATGGCGCATTGAAAGTGAAAGACGCTATTGTCGATAGTTTTATGCGCAAAATCAAACAACGTCCTGATGTTGCGAAGCAACAACCAGATGTCCGTATCCATGTTTTCCTAAATAAAGAGAAAGCCATCGTATCACTCGATTTGAGTGGAGATAGCCTGCATATCCGTGGCTACCGTGATCTGGCTGGACAGGCACCACTGAAAGAAAACCTTGCCGCAGCGATTATTTTACGTTCTGGCTGGCAGGCAGGAACACCAATGGTTGATCCCATGTGTGGCTCAGGAACGTTGCTAATCGAAGCGGCCATGATGGCAGCAGATTGCGCTCCTGGCTTGTATCGCCAGCATTGGGGCTTCACATCATGGTTACAATTCAATGAAACAATCTGGCGTGAAGTCACTACAGAGGCACAGGTCCGTTTCCGTAAGGGGTTACAGGAAACGACTTCCCGTTTTTTTGGAACGGATATTGATCGCCGTGTGATGGATATGGCACGTTCAAATGCACGTAGGGCAGGAGTATCCCAATTGATCCAGTTCCAACAAGGAGATGCCAGCAAACTGGAAAATCCCTTGCCGGAAGGACCAGAGGGAACGGTATTAAGCAACCCGCCTTATGGAGAACGCCTTGAAAGTGAACCTGCACTGATCGCGTTGCATAGTGTATTTGGTCGCATGATGAAAGCTCGCTTCCCTGGTTGGCGTTTATCACTGTTCAGTGCTTCGCCGGAATTGTTGGGTTGTTTACAATTACGCGCAGAGCGTGAATTTAAAGCTAAAAATGGTCCTCTGGATTGTATCCAAAAGAATTATGTCATCCAGAAAAGTGAACAGCTAGCGGATAAACCTCAGTCATTGGATACAGGTATCGCAGAGGATTATGCTAACCGTTTGCGTAAAAATGAGAAAAAAATCAGCAAATGGGCCAAGCAGCAAGGTATTAATTGTTACCGTTTATATGATGCAGATTTGCCTGAATACAATATTGCTGTTGATCGCTATGCCGATAAAATCGTTGTGCAAGAATATGCCCCGCCGAAATCTGTGGATGCCAATAAAGCCCGTCAGCGCCTGTTTGATGTGATCAGTGCAACAATGAATGTGCTCAACTTATCATCCAACCAACTGATCTTGAAAACTCGCCAACGCCAGAAAGGCAAAAGCCAGTATGAAAAAATGGCTGAGAAGCAAGAATTCTTCTTGGTTAACGAATATGGTGCAAAATTCTGGGTTAACCTGACCGATTATCTGGATACAGGGTTATTCCTTGATCACCGTATTGCCCGTAAAAAATTGGGTGAAATGAGCCGAGGCAAGGATTTTCTTAACTTATTTGCCTACACCGGTTCAGCAACAGTTCATGCAGGATTGGGGGGGGCGCGTTCGACAACCACGGTAGATATGTCCCGCACTTATCTTGAATGGGCAGAGAAAAATTTACAGGCGAATGGCTTAACGGGACGTCAGCATCGTTTGATTCAGGCCGATTGTCTGGGATGGTTAGCGCAGACCCGTGAACAATTCGATGTTATCTTTATTGATCCGCCAACATTCTCTAACTCCAAGCGAATGGAAAATACTTTTGACGTTCAGCGTGATCACATCGAATTAATGAAACAATTAAAACGTCTGTTACGTCCGGGTGGAACCTTAATGTTCTCCAACAATAAACGTGGTTTTAAAATGGATTTTGCTGAATTAAATAAGCTAGGTCTGGTTGCAAACGAAATAACAGAAAAAACGTTATCTCAGGATTTTGCCCGTAACCGTCAGATCCATAACTGCTGGTTGCTGCATCACGCTGGCGAGGAAAAATAACATTATGTCATTGATTAGTTTATCCGGTGCTTGCTTATCATTCAGTGATGCACCGCTGTTGGATAATGCTGAACTGCATATCGAAGAAAACGAAAGAGTCTGTTTGGTTGGGCGCAATGGTGCGGGAAAATCCACATTGTTGCGTGTATTGGCAAAAGAACAACCACTGGATGATGGCTTGGTTATTTATGAACAAGATCTGATTGTTGCGCGCTTACAGCAAGATCCTCCCCGTGACGTAGAAGGTACGGTGTTTGATTTTGTTGCGGAAGGGGTAAAAGAGCAGGCTGAATATATCAAAGCGTTCCACCATGTTTTGCGTTTGGTAGAAACCGATCCTAGCGAGAAAAATCTCAACCGTTTGGCAGAGCTACAGGAAGTGCTGGATATCCGTGGCTTATGGTCATTGGATAGCCGGATTAGTGATGTATTAAAACAACTCTCCTTGCCAGCAGAAGCGAAACTCTCTTCATTGTCTGGTGGTTGGTTGCGTAAGGCGGCATTGGGCAGGGCGCTGGTTTGTTCTCCAAAAGTGCTGTTTCTTGATGAACCAACTAACCATCTTGATATTGATACTATTGAATGGTTGGAGAATTTTCTGAAAGACTTCAACGGCAGTCTTGTGTTCATTTCTCATGACCGTTCATTCATTCGCAACATGGCGACACGTATTGTTGATCTGGATCGCGGAAAGCTGACCTCATGGCCGGGCAATTACGATAAGTATCTTGAGGGAAAAGAAGAAGCACTGCGGGTTGAAGAGCTGCAGAATGCCGAATTTGACAAAAAACTGGCGCAGGAGGAAGTTTGGATCCGCCAGGGAATTAAAGCACGGCGTACTCGTAATGAAGGTCGGGTAAGGGCATTGAAAGCATTACGTGTGGAACGTGCTGAACGCCGCAATGTTATGGGAACAGCGAAAATGCAGGTCGAAGAAGCGACACGTTCCGGTAAGATTGTATTTGAAATGGAAAATGTGAATTACCAGATTGGTGATAAAACATTGGTCAAAAATTTTTCGGCTCAAGTTCAACGTGGCGACAAAATTGCATTAGTGGGGCCAAATGGCTGTGGTAAGACAACATTATTAAAATTAATGCTGGGCGATTTGTCAGCAGACAGTGGTCGCATTCATTGTGGTACAAAACTTGAAGTGGCTTACTTTGATCAGCACCGTGCCGCACTGGACCCTGATAAGACTGTTATGGATAACCTCGCTGAAGGTAAGCAGGAGGTCATGGTCAATGGACGGTCCCGTCATGTATTGGGTTATTTGCAGGATTTCCTTTTCCATCCCAAACGGGCGATGACCCCTGTACGCGCGTTGTCTGGTGGTGAGCGCAATCGCCTGTTGCTGGCTCGTCTATTCTTGAAACCAAGCAACTTGCTTATTCTTGATGAACCGACCAATGACCTTGATGTTGAAACCTTGGAGTTACTTGAAGAACTTGTTGATAGCTATACCGGAACGGTGATTTTGGTCAGCCATGACCGTCAATTTGTTGATAATTCAGTCACTGAATGCTGGATTTTTGAAGGCAATGGTGAAATCAACAATTATACGGGAGGATATTACGATGCCCAGCAGCAACAGGCACAAACCGTTTCCTTGCGTCAAGCTTCAGAGAAACAGGTGAGTGTTGAAAACAAGGCAGTGAAGCCAAAACAATCACCTAAACGAACAAACAATAAGATAAGTTACCATTTACTGCGTGAATTGGAACAACTACCATTATTATTAGAGAAATTAGAAGAAGAGATCAATATATTGCAATCTCAGGTCAGTGACCCGGAATTCTTCAATCAATCACATGAAATTACGCAGCATGTTCTAAATGAACTGGCAAATAAAGAACAAGAATTGGAAAAAGCGTTTGATCGCTGGCAGGAATTGGAAATGATGAAAAATGGATAATAGCTGCCGCATAAAAGAAACTTGTGGGTTTTGCTAAAGGAGAAACACTTTGTGTTCCAATAACCACCAGCATGACAAGCTGGTTCTTTGTCCCCAGTGTGACATGCTGGTGGCTGTGCCTGATTTGGAACAAGGAAAAAAGGCGGTTTGTCCACGGTGTAATACGTTACTGACAGCAAGGTGGAGAGAGCCGCGTAATCAACCAACAGGCTATGCATTAAGCGCATTAATTATGCTTTTTCTCGCTTGCCTGTTTCCTTTTGTTAGCATGAGTGTGGCGGGGATGGTGAGTGAGATAAAGTTGACTCAGATCCCCAGGGTCATGTTCAACGAAGACTATTCCAGCATGGCTGCGATTTTTTTGATCTTCGTTCAGCTTGTGCCGACATTTTGCATGGTTGCCATCATCATCTTATGTCAGAACGTCAAAATGGCGCGTCGCTTAAAAATAGAGTTGGCGCACATTTTGTTTAAAATGAAAACATGGTGCATGGCAGAAATCTTCCTTGCGGGTGTGTTGGTCAGCTTTGTTAAGCTTATGGCACATGGTGAAATCAGCATTGGCCTGAGTTTTTTTCCTTACTGTCTGTTTTGTCTGTTTCAGGTCAGAGCATTTCAGTGTCTTGACCGGCATTGGTTTTGGAATGAAATTGCGCCGGCACCTAAAGTTTGCCATACCTTGCAGGCCGGAAAACCTGGCCTGGTGCAAGGTGTCCGGCTTTGCCAGAGTTGTACCGCTATTTTGCCCGCCCAACAATTTCGGTGTCCCCGATGCCATACCAAGGGGGACGCCCGCCGCCGCAATAGTCTTCAGTGCACAATGGCACTACTGATAACATCAGTCATACTTTATATTCCAGCTAATGTTTTACCTATCATGGTGACCCAGGCACTGGGACAGCAAATTAATTCCACCATTCTGGAAGGGATTATTTTGCTTTGGGGCGCTGGCTCATATCCGGTTGCAATGGTTATTTTTATTGCCAGTATCATGATACCGTTATTGAAAATGTTAGCTATTGGTTGGTTATGCTGGGATGCAAAAAGTCAAACGAGCCATGATTCCGAAAAGATGCATTTTATTTATGAAATGGTGGAGTTTGTTGGGCGTTGGTCAATGATTGATGTCTTCGTTATTGCCGTCCTGTCCGCGTTGGTTCGCATGGGACAACTGATGAGTATTTATCCTGCTCTGGGGGCAGTTCTGTTTGCTCTGGTTGTTATTTTGACGATGTTTGCATCAATCATGTTCGATCCGCGTTTAACCTGGGACAAAGCCAATCGTAAATTTGAGCGACATAAGAATGAGGAGTTGTAAGGTGACGGATAAAGAAGAAGATCTGACTCAGGCCAGAATTCGTAAACTGAAGAATTGGTCACCTGTATGGATCGTACCAATTATCACTGTGCTGATTGGGGCTTGGATACTGTTTTATCATTTCAGTCATCAGGGGCCAGAAGTCACATTGATTACTTCCAATGCTGAAGGTATTGAGGCCGGTAAAACTAAAATTAAAAGCCGCAGTGTTGACGTTGGTGTTGTTGAAAGTGTCTCTTTGAGCGAAAACTTGGGGCAAGTTATCATTAAAGCCCGCCTAAACGATGGGATGAGTCGCTTGCTACGCACAGATACAGCTTTCTGGGTTGTGAAACCCCAGATTGGGCGTGAAGGCGTTTCTGGTCTGAGTACATTGTTGTCTGGTGTTTTCATCGAACTACAGCCCGGCACACAAGGCGAAGAAGAAAACCGCTTTTCATTGCTTGATGCCCCACCGCTGGCTTCCCCTGATGCAAAAGGTATTCGTCTGATTCTGACCAGTGAAGCCGCCGGGCGATTAACTCCCGGAGATCCCGTGCTATTTAGGGGATACCGAGTGGGATCAGTTGAGGCCGGTACTTTTGATCCGACATCTCGACTGGTTCGTTACCAAATTTTCGTTAAATCACCTTATGACGCTTTACTGACTACAAATGTCAGATTTTGGAAAGACAGCGGCGTCACATTTGATATGTCATCACAAGGTATACGGGTTGAAATGGCTTCATTATCGACCTTGTTTGGGGGCGGTGTTAGTTTTGATGTACCCAAAGGTTGGGAGCTGGGCAATCCAGTAAAAGAAAAGGAGATCTTTAAACTCTACGATAGCGAGAAAAGTATCCAAAACGCACTGTATACAGAACATACAGACTTTTTGCTGTTTTTCTCTGATTCTGTGCGTGGTTTACAACCGGGAGCGCCTGTCGAATTCCGTGGTATTCGGGTAGGAACGGTAGCAAGAGTGCCTTTTTATAGTGAAGATATTAAGCAGCGCATCGACAATGATTTCCGTATTCCTGTATTAATCCATGTCGAGCCTGGTCGATTTGTGAAAGAGTTAGGTAATGGATTCAACACAGATAAAGAATTGAAGGACACTATCGGCAGGGGATTGAGAGCAACCTTGAAACCGGGCAATTTACTCACAGGTGCGTTGTTTATTGATCTGGACTTTTTCACTAATGAGGAACCCTGGAAAGGCCCATATGAAATCGCGGGTTATAAGACCTTGCCTACAGTAAGTAGTGGTTTGGCGCAAATTCAACAAAAAGTCATGGCGGTGCTGGATAAGATCAACAATATGCCGATTGAACCGACGCTTGTTCAGGCAACACAGACGCTTAAAGAAAGTCAAAAAGCAATCCAAACAGCGCAGAAAACAATGGCTGAATTAAATCGCATTCTTGCGAGTAAGGAAGCACAGGAACTCCCTAAAGATATACAAAATACATTGCATGAGTTGAACCGTAGTATGCAGGAGCTTCAGCCAGGCTCACCCGCTTATAGTAAGCTGATGGGTAATATGCAACAGTTGGAACTGGTATTACGTGAATTGCAACCTGTTTTGAAGACGCTCAATAACAAGAGTAATGCATTGGTATTTGAAGCCGAAGCGATAAAAGATCCTGAACCCAAAAAGGCGCCTAACTGATGAAAAAATTGATTTCAAAATTGGCATTTTTTATTTCCGCCAGTGTGATTCTTGTTGGAAGTGGGCTTATTGCGGGATGCAGTGGTAGCCAGCCACTAAAAACATATTATCAGTTACCGGTTCTGGCTAACCAGGTATCGCAGGAAGGCAAATTGGGAGCCAAACATGAACGGCAGTTATGGATAAAAAAAGTTAGCCTTTCTGACTACCTTGCCGCTCCAGGCATTGTATATCAGACAGGGGAGGTGAGCTATATCAATGCATCGAACCATTTATGGGCCAGCCCGTTGCAGCAACAGTTACAACAAATATTAATTTCAGAACTGAGTGCCGCATTTCCACATCGTTTGGTTTCTCAGCAGGAACTAGAAAAAGACGCAGACGCTCTGGATATCACAATAACTGCTTTTCACGGGCGCTATGATGGTCAGGTATTGATTGAAGGCTATTGGCTATTATCTAACCCAGACCGAGTAATTAGGCGGCCATTCAGTCTTAAGTTGAAACAGGAAAAAGATGGCTATGCTGAATTAGTGCTTACATTAGCTAAGGGTTATAGCCAGTTAGTCAAATCCATTGCCAGGCAACTCTCTTTGCAACATTAACCGAATATGCGTAATCACTAAATAGCGTTTCAAAATGATAGGAGTATTCCTTACCCCGCGCGCCGCGCGGGGTAAGGACTCCAACATCTGATACTCTCAGTATTATGAAAACCTATTTAGAGAAAATCGGATAAAAACGATCATTGTTTTATCTTCATAGTAACAAGTGAGGAAGTAAGGCATGAAAAGACAGAAAAGAGACCGTTTAGCAAGAGCACTTTCCAGAGGCTATCATGCGGGCATTTTGGGACGGCCACGGGAACATTGTCCTTATCATTCATTGGATGCCCGCTCGTATTGGTTAGGGGGATGGCGTCAAGCGCAAGAAGATCGTGTGTGAGTTAAGCAAAAGAAACAAAACACCTCCGCTACTGCGGAGGTAACCGTTGATTAAAAGGCACTAGTATCCTTAAACAAGCCGACTTTCAAATCAGTCGCCGTATAAATCAGTTTGCCATCTACCAGAACTTCACCGTCAGCCAGGCCCATAATTAATTTGCGATTAATGACCCGCTTAAGATTAATGCGATAGGTCACTTTTTTGGCTGTTGGTAATACCTGGCCCGTAAATTTGACTTCTCCAACACCAAGTGCACGGCCTTTACCTTCTCCACCGATCCAGCCCAGGAAGAAACCGACAAGCTGCCACATGGCATCCAGACCAAGACAGCCGGGCATGACAGGATCATTAACAAAATGACAATCGAAAAACCACAACTCAGGGTTGATATCGAGTTCAGCCTCGATATACCCCTTATCGTAAGTACCGCCGGTCTCTGTCATTTTTGTGACACGATCCATCATCAGCATATTACCAGAAGGCAGCGGTGGCCCATTTTCACCAAACAATTTACCTTGCCCAGAGGCTTGAAGTTCTTCTTTCGTGTAGGACTCTTGTTTTTTAAACATATTCTCAGATAGCCTTATAATCATGTAGGGCTAGAGAATAGCGTACACTTGTACGCCCAACAACTCCGATCAGATAACAATGGAGTCAATCTAGCCAGCGGAGAAACCAAGGAAGCCGAGGTCTTTCTTGAATATTAGCTTGTGTAATGCGTTCACGTATTATAGCTAACAAGTGTTCTTTTTGTGGATCATAATACGGAATACCCGTTAACAATGATATCGTTTCAGAAACATGCTCGACTGCCCAAATATGAAATTGCTCATTCTTTACCGCATCAATAACATCTTGATTTAGGCACAAATGTTGGACATTTGCGGTTGGAATAATGACACCCTGATGACCGGTTAGCCCTCGGTAGTGACATATACGGAAGAAACCCTCAATTTTTTCATTGACGCCACCAATAGGTTGGACATAACCAAATTGATCGACAGCACCAGTAACGGCAATTTGCTGATCGATAGGTTGTTGTGACAATGCGCTGATGAGAGCACATAATTCGGCAAGTGAAGCACTGTCCCCGTCTACTTCACCATAGGATTGTTCAAATACAATCGAAGCGGAGAACGGTTGTGGTTGCTCTAATTTCAATTCAGAAATTAAATAAGCCTGCATGATCATCATGCCCTTTGCATGAATATTGCCGCCTAATTCAACCTTGCGTTCTACATCGGTAAATTCTCCATCCCCTAAATGGGCAACACAACTGATACGGGAAGGTTCACCTATTGGATCAGGATGGCCAGGATACTCGAGTACGGATAACCCATTGATTTGACCGATAACTGAACCTTGCGTGTGAATCAAGATCTGGCCTTTCAGCATTTCATCTATGCTGCGTTCAGCCAAATAACTATGACGCCAGATGCGATTATCTTCCGCTTGTTGCAGAGAATGTTTGGAGATCTGCTTTTCCTGCTGATAATTGGCTGCGGCTGCCAATTTTTGCTGTATCCATTGAAGATCCAGAGGTAACCGGAATTGATCTTCTGTGTAACGGGTAGCAAGTTTAATCAACTCAGGCCAGGCATCGCTACTTAATGGCGGCAAGTTTTGTTGCTGAATGATGCCATTAACGTACTGGCACCATCTTGTCAGGTCATCTTCTGCATGGAAGGGCATATCCAGTTCAAATTCGCCATACAACGCGCTGCTTGCGAGTTCAGGTTCAATGGCCTGTAACTCTTCAAGACTGAGCCTGTCACCGACTAAAATCAGACGCAGATCCAATTCCATGGACGGTATCGGCAATGGCAGGGAACGATTTTCATCGTGTGACAGCCAGTCAAAACGGCGCTGAATAATCATCTGCTTGAGACGAACCCACATCAATGGCTGAGAAAGCAGGGTGCGCAGAGGCAAAATCAAAATACCACCATTGACTTGATGGATAAGGCCTGGTTGCAGTTGAAGTATTCCTTGGTGTGTATAGACATTGCCAAATAATTGCTCTGGTTCAATCCATTCGCGGTAAGCCACGCGTTCAGTTGGTGCAAAAATCCCTTCCCCGGAAGCATGCCAAGTGATGGTTTGATGCTCTATCTGGTAATAACCACCGATATTGGGACGGTTCTCCGGCAGCAAAGAAGAAACAGTATTGGATAAAAGAGACAGATAAACATCACTCTCTTCTGCTTTCAGCAGCATAAAAGGTTGACGCAGGGAGGCTTGACAGAAAAGGGATAACCCACTATGCAACCTGGGTTGAACCACATCCACTGTGATGGGGACCAATTCAGCAATAGAATTAAAGAGTGCCTGATAAGGCGCATTGTTTGGCTGTAATGCCTGCCAGTCTAGTTTTATATTCGTCAAAGTGATAGCTACATCATATAGTGAAAAGGGAAACGTTTATTATACAAGATTAGACAATGAACCAACATGCCAGAATTTTGCAAGAAACGACATTTGAGCCAGCGCTTTCGTTGCTTGTAAACTATGCCAATATTCTGTGTTGTCATAGGCAATTTAAAGAAATAGTTGCTATGCTTGATCTAAGTTACGCTGTCACTGAGAGATGAAATGAAATATCAACAATTGGAAAATCTGGAATGTGGCTGGAAATGGGCTTATTTAGCAAAAAAACACCGTGAAGGTGAGCCGATTACTAAATACATTGAAAAAAGTGCTGCGCAAGATGCGATCAATGAATTGATGAATTTAGAACGTGAGCCAGTCAAGGTACTGAAATGGATTGCTCTGCATATGAATCCGGATTTGTCCAACCGAATGAAACAAACGATTCGGGCACGGCGTAAACGTCATTTTAATGCTGAACACCAACACTCGCGTAAGAAATCTATTGATCTGGATTTTCGTGTTTGGCAGCGGCTTTCAGCACTATCCCGACGTCGTGGCAATACCCTGTCAGAAACAATCATACAGCTATTGGAAGATGCTGAATATCGGGAAAAGTATACTCACCAAATGTCGAGTTTGAAGCAAGATCTGGAAGCAATATTAGGAAAATAAGTCTACCGATAAAAAACCCCATTCAAAATGGGGTTTTTTATAAATTGATTAGAATAGCGTTATTGAGCCGCTTTTGGCTGAGTCACAACTTCAGTAGTGCCCTGAATGTTGATGACTACGCGACGATCTGGCGCTAGGCAGTCGATAAGTTTAGAACGGACTTTAATTTTGTCACAGGTAGAGCCAGTGACAGGGTTTTCTTTACCGCGGCCTTCTGCCTGAATACTATCTGCCGGGATACCTTTAGCAACCAGATAATTTACCACAGACTGAGCACGTTTCTGAGACAGTGGCAGGTTGTAATTTTGGCTGCCGATACGGTCAGTGTGACCGACTACCAGAACCTTGCCTTGGGTTGGATCGATTTTAGCCAGGTGGTTATAAAGGTTGTCCAGTTCGTGCTGACCTTCTGCTTTCAGTGTTGATTTGTTGAAATTGAACAGAACATCAGAGCGCAGGGTAAAGCTCTTACTTTCAACAACAGGCGCTGGTGCTGGCACAACTGGAGGTGCTGCTGGGGTAACGACTGGCGCAGCTTCATCTTGTCCGAAACGGTAGGAAACACCCACACTCAGCAGGCCGTTATCTGGGCGGGCACCAACGGTAGTAGCATCACCGATGTTGTTAACCCACTGATAGTCCAGGCGGGTCGCCAGATTTTTGGTCAATGCGTATTCGACACCAATCGCGGCCAGAGGAGAAACACCTTTGTCATCGTTTTTCAGTCTACGTTGATCTTTTGGACCGGTTCCAGCTAATGCATTGGAATTGTAGGTTGCTGAGGAGTCTGCACGCCATAACATACCACCAAGGCGGGTATAAATATCCAGATTGTCCAGCACTGGGTAGCTCAGTTTAGTCGTCAGCTGAATGCCCTGGGCACGGAAAGCACCATTATCAGTGCTACCTTTATAAGCGATGCGCCCTAACCAATCGTAACCTAATTCAAAGCCCAAGTATGGGGTTGCTTGATAGCCGAGATAAGCACCCGCACCTAACTGGTTTTTATGGGGAGAACCGTTGCCAATTCGGTTATCATAACCATTACCGTAGAAATTTACGTCATGGTATTGAGACCAACCCAGCTTAGCGCCGGTATACCAAGTGTTGTCCTTTGGAGCTGCTTGAGCAACAGTTGCGAAAGCTGCTACTGCCACTGCGATAGCTGTCTTTTTCATTTTACGCCTCGTTATCATCCAAATAGGCAATTGGCTTTAAAAGCCTTATTGTTAGCCACTGGTTAAAATGTTCTGTTAGGTTACCATGCTTTAATCAGAAGATGTGTTCTGAAATATAAGAGCGGTAAGCACAATGCCCTAAACTGTGTAAAGTCTACAACGAAGTTAAAAAGTTACAAGTACACTGTGACTCATGACACAAAAAATTTAATTAACGACTGACAAAACATAAGTGTTTTTGACGAATATTTACAATGATTACCGTATTAATATATTGATTTTCATTACAAACAATAATCATTGTCAATGAGTAGCTTATTTTTCGTAAAAAATATTGAGATTAATCCTAATTTAAGTCAATGATAATAGTATGAGTGAATTTGTAGCTTATTCGCTTGTGCTATAAACGGATGTGATAATTTTTGTGGTCGCATAATAAAACCGAGAGTAATACCCCTTTGTGCGGCTATTTGTAGCGTATTTAATTGATATTCTGATAATTCCGGTAACCAACCTAATACAATACTATAATTGCCGCTTGCCAACGCTTTTTCCATGGCACTAATTGAAGCAACAGGACGGATTTGGTTTAGCTGGACAACTTTATTTAAGGGAAGTCCGGTATCTATTAACCATTGGCGGCTTAACTTCTTATTAGGATTTACCCAAAGTAACCAACGATTTTCCTTACCAGACTGGTGCAATAAAGGAAGAAGAATGTGATTAATGACGGGTTGGTGTTCATTGTAAACCAGTTCACTGACCATGCCCTCTATCATGTGTGAGGTGTATTGATGTGGTTGTACAAAAGACACACTTTTCATGGTCATCCCAACCATTTTTTTGTCTGTTTTATGTTCGTTCACTGTTGTGCTGGCTGCTGCTGTTTTTTTCTCAGTGAGAGATTCCCATGCTGATCGGGTGTTCATAATATTCCTCGCCACAATAAACTGTATATTTATACAGTATAGCGATATTTGATTAAAAGCAAGCCTCTTTTTTTCAAAGCGCTTCGCAAAAATTTACAGAAATTAGGATTTTTCGGGCTTAACGATTGGCAGTTGAAAATAGATTGCGTATGGTTTTAATTAGTTGTTCTGGTTATCTATTTTATTAATAGAAGGCATGATTAAACATTACTTTGGAATGTGATTCATGGAGTGATAAAAATGTTTTTATCTGGAGCTCGTTTTGTTCAATTGCAACATGGTGTATCTTCACTGGGAAAGCTTAAGAAGAAATCTCAATTTGGCGGTATTGGCTTATTAATTGATGATGTTTTATTTGCCATCAGTTCTGATGGAGAGCTTTATTTACGAGGGAATAGTCACGCTGAGATATTATTTAAAGCCAAGGGAATGGAAAAATTTATTTATTCAAAAAGAGGAATACCTGTAACATTGCGGTATTACCGTGTTAATGAATCAATTTGGCAGGATCAAACAAAATTATTTGAATATGTAAATTTAGCCTACCAATACACAATGAAAGAAATGATTAATAGACAAAAAATACCACTTAGACTTAAAGATCTCCCTAATTTAGGGATCGTTTTAGAGAGGCAGTTATGGAAAGTAGGTATTTCTAAAGTCGAAGAATTAAGAAGATTAGGGGCAAAAGTGACTTACCTTAAACTCCAGCAGCACAGAAAAAAAACAAATATCAGTTTGTTGCTTGCATTAGCAGGTGCAATAGAAGGCTGCCATGTTGCGGTATTACCAGAAAAATTACGTGATGAACTAATTAGCTGGCACAGCGAGCTGCTTCACTATAATTCAGATAATCAGCCATAATGAGTGAAATTTAGTGAATAGGGGCGTTAGCCCCTACTATATTCTGGTTTCATGCGACGGCTGAAGATTGTGGGGTAATTTTCTTTTCCAGAATAGATTGAATCGTATGGCTTAATATAGCCGGATCATATACAAAATCATTCAGGGAAATATGATGAACTTGAGCAATAGCAGATAAGCCTTTTAATAGATGGCTGGCCGAATTATCAAAGGGTTTTTCGGTGACTAAGATGATTGGACGTCTTAAGGCGGAAGCCCAACCCAATTCAATATGGGTACCATCTGTTCTCATTAACTGTTTCTGTTGGGGGCAAACGGGTAAAATGGCAACAAAAATGTCACATTGTTCCATCCAGTGGCGGTCCCGCTGGGAAACTTCCTCTGGCGTAAATAAGTGTGTTGTTCCGCCAAATTGTTCTGTACGATGGGCTGAAAAAACGTCTGCACCAAGTGACTCCAGATGGTGAATAGCAGATTTAATGTGAACTTGTAAGTTATTGTCTAGTACCCTGAATTTCAATGCGTGTTGGATAGGGCCACCAACAAATACTTTAATATCAGAAAATATTATGGACATAGGTACGCCTCTTATGGAAATAAGCTTTAATATAGTTTGAATAAATG
>NZ_JADEUF010000047.1 GCF_015163655.1 Xenorhabdus griffiniae
CCTCTACTGGGCCTATATTAACCTCGGCAAGCTTGCAGGTTGGTACGATTCAAAACGTAATGGTCGAGTAGGATGGGAAAGATTATGGGAAGGATGGTTCATATTACAAACCATCCTGGAAGGTTACCTGCTTGTACAGTCTCTTGAGCTAGAGATGTGATCAAGAGACAGGATCATTGCGCCCTTTTTTATATACCTTTAACTGAGCTTTTCATCAATTTCCAGAGGGAAATCGGATAAGACAATGCCAGTATTATCTGCGTAGAGATAGTCACCAGAGAAGAATGTGACGCCACCAAAATTCACTCTGGTATCACTTTCTCCCACCCCTTCGCTATTGCAGCCAGCAGGAATAGCAGCCATTGCCTGAATTCCAATATCAAGCTCTGCGAGATAATCAACTTGACGCACTGCGCCATAGACAACAATGCCTTCCCACTCATTATTGACAGCGAGTTGGGCCAGTTCTGCATCAACGAGTGCCTTGCGTACTGATCCACCACCATCAACGAGCAAAATGCGATCATGTCCGTTTTCTTCAAGTAAATCATAAAGGAGGCCATTGTCCTCAAAACATTTCACTGTGATGATTTGACCACCAAATGAAGTACGCCCACCAAAGTTGGTGAAGATAGGCTCTACCACATTTATATCTTCTTGATAGATATCACAAAGTTCGGAAGTATCATATTTCATGGGATTTACGTCTGGTTTATGCAAGGAACGGACAGTATATCCTTTTAAAGCTAGTGTTGGCAAAACCATCAATCTTGAAACCTATGTGTAAAATTGATTCTTACTCGCTTAATTAAGTACCAATCCAATGGAAAACAGAATATTGGTCAATAACGCTGCTTTGACCATTTGTACCAATTTGGGACGCATACCTTCAGCGGTTGGATCACGCAGCACTTGCACCGTATGTTTTAACAGCAGAGGAAAAGCAAGCAGAAACAACCAACTAAACCAATTAGTTAGGTATAGGAGCGTGAAGGCGACAAGGCAGAACATGGCCGTTAGCAGAACGGCTGCATGGTAGTAGCGAGCCTTTTTTCCTCCTAATCGGACAGCCAACGTATTTTTACCGTTTTGGCGGTCACTTTCGATATCGCGTAGGTTATTAATGTTTAAGACTGCCACAGAAAGTAAGCCACTGGCAGTTGCGGGCAAAACGGTGCTTATGGAAAAAGTACCGGCTTGCAGATAGTAGGTACCAAGAACGCTCAAGTAGCCGAAGAAAATCAGAACAGAAATGTCTCCCAATCCCAGATAGCCATAAGGACGCGTACCCACGGTATAAGTGATAGCGGCGACAATCGCCAGTAATCCTAGGATCAAAAAGCCGATAATGTCGTTTGGGTTATTGCAGGCGACAGCAATCAGGGCACTGCCTGATAAACAAGAGAGTAGTACAGTGAGCTTCAAGGCATTTTTCATCTGCTTTGCGGTAATCAGGCCTTTTTGCATACCACGACTTGGACCAATGCGATTTTCTGTGTCACTGCCTTTGGTGACGTCACCATAATCGTTGGCGAGGTTAGAAAGAATTTGCAGCAGGGCCGCAGTTAATAAAGCCAGTAATGCGACAGGCCATTCGAAATGTCCGGTCCATGACGCAAGGGCTGAACCCGTTATGACGGCAGCAACGGCCAGCGGGAGCGTTTTTGGGCGCAAACTTTCCAGCCATGCCTGCATCTGACTGATAGACGTTGTTGAGCTCATATTGTCACTGTTTGTCATTATGATTGATGTAATAAATTTTATACCATCGAAAATAGCAAAACGGGAGGCTAAAAGCCCCCCATTTTGCCTAAGTACGACGAATTATTGGTTCTAATCAAACCAATAATATGACTGATTATAAAATAAACCGACTCAAATCTTCATCTGCAACCAGTTCGTCCAAGTGCTCTTTGACGTAATCGGCATTAATTTTGACAGTCTGCCCTTGACGCTCACTGGCGTTGAACGAGATGTCTTCCATCATACGCTCAAGCACGGTGTGCAAACGACGAGCGCCGATGTTTTCAGTGGTTTCATTAACTTGCCATGCTGATTCCGCAATTTTACGGATACCGTCAGCCGTGAATTCAATATTCATGCCTTCCGTTGCCATCAAAGCTTTGTACTGTTCAGTCAGTGAAGCATTTGGTTCGGTCAGGATACGTTCAAAGTCTTCGGTGGTCAGGGCTTGCAATTCAACACGAATTGGCAAGCGGCCTTGAAGTTCTGGGATCAGATCAGAAGGGCTGGCAACCTGGAATGCACCGGAGGCAATAAACAGGATATGATCAGTTTTGACCATGCCGTGTTTAGTCGAAACGGTGCAACCTTCGACAAGCGGCAGCAGATCGCGCTGGACACCTTCACGGGAAACATCTGGACCGGAAGTTTGACCGCGTTTACAAATCTTATCGATCTCATCAATGAAAACGATGCCGTGTTGTTCAACTGCATCAATTGCCTGCTGTTTCAGTTCTTCAGGATTGACCAGTTTTGCTGCTTCTTCTTCGACCAGCAACTTGAAGGCGTCTTTGATTTTCATCTTACGATTTTTTTGACGCTGGCCTGCCAGATTTTGGAACATGGATTGTAACTGATTCGTCATCTCTTCCATGCCCGGAGGTGCCATGATTTCAACCCCAACTGGAGCGGCCGAAACTTCAATTTCAATTTCTTTATCGTCTAACTGGCCCTCACGCAATTTCTTGCGGAATGCCTGACGGGTTGATGATGGCTCAGTTTGAGTTTCAGTCTGTCCCCAGTTATTTTTTGCTGGTGGCAGCAGGACATCCAGAATACGCTCTTCTGCTAATTCTTCTGCACGATAGCGGTTCTTCTCAATGGATTGCAGACGGACTATTTTTACTGCTACGTCAGTGAGATCACGAATGATGGAATCGACTTCTTTACCGACATAACCCACTTCGGTGAACTTAGTTGCTTCAACCTTGATAAAGGGAGCATTGGCCAGTTTTGCCAGACGACGGGCAATCTCGGTTTTACCAACACCGGTTGGGCCTATCATCAAAATATTTTTTGGCGTGACTTCATAACGCAGTGATTCATCTAACTGCATGCGACGCCAGCGGTTACGCAGGGCAATAGCAACAGCACGTTTTGCTTTGTCCTGGCCGATAATATGATTATTTAGTTCGCTGACAATTTCGCGAGGAGTCATTTCAGACATACTATCTATCCTTACGCTTTCGAAGGCAGTTCTTCGAAGTTGTGATTATGGTTGGTGTAGATGCAGATATCGCCAGCGATAGTTAAAGCGCGTTCTGCGATTTCTCTGGCGCCGAGTTCGGTTGTTTCCAGCATCGCGCGGGCAGCGGCCTGTGCGTATGAGCCACCGGAACCAATGGCGATAAGGTCATTCTCTGGCTGAATCACATCACCATTGCCTGTAATGATCAGAGAAGCATTTTCATCTGCGACAGCAAGCAGGGCTTCCAGCTTGCGTAGCATGCGATCCGTTCGCCAATCTTTGGCTAATTCAACGGCTGCTTTGGTCAGGTGCCCTTGATGCATTTCGAGTTTTCGTTCAAACAGCTCGAACAGCGTGAAAGCATCAGCAGTACCGCCGGCAAAACCCGCGATGACTTTGTCATTGTAAAGGCGGCGTACTTTGCGGACATTGCCTTTCATAACGGTATGACCCATTGTTGCTTGTCCATCACCACCGATGACGACTTTGCCATTACGGCGAACACTTACGATTGTAGTCACGAGTTAGCCCCTGGTTACAAAATAGAAGATGGTACACACGGAGCATTAATTTGTTATCCCACAATTGCTTGCGCACTGCTGATAAAAGCACCATGTGTATATTATTAGAGATTAAGATGGGGGAGCTTTCCGCTTTTTCAACCCCCGGCAGGACGGAGAATACAGCCAGGCACACCGGCCACTGCAACACGTTCGCGCATTTTCTCAGCACTGGTTTTATTTTTATAGGGGCCAAGTACAACACGGTTCCAATTGTCTTTCGTGGTAATCTGACTCTCAATGCCTGCAAAGGCAAGGCTGGCACGGACGGATTCCGCCTGTTCCATTGTGCGGAAAGAGCCGCATTGTAGCATCAATTTCGTCTCATTTACCTCAGACTTTGTGCTGGCTTGGGAAGAAGTGGAAGACCTTTTTTCCGGCACGGCGGCCGACTTTTGTTCTGGTGAATACTGTTGCTGCGCAGGAGGGGTGATCAACACACGTGAACGTGGGATCGGTTCACTGTTATAAGGCACCTCTTTTAATGAAATAGGCGGTTGGCGCATGTCTGCTTGTATTTGTTCAAGTAGCTGTTTCTGCTCAGACGTTAATTGAGGAAGTTGGTTGAGTGGTTTATTTACTGTTGTATCGCCTTCCTGGATGGAAGATTCATTCACAGGGCGATTTTCCAATTCCTTGATATAACTCCAGCGCTCTTCTGGTTTCGGTGGCAAGCCATGCCCCTTGGTTTGATGATGAGACTGTGAGGCATTTTGTGCACTTTCTTCCTGCTTATTTCTTTCCTGTTTATTATGTACGATGAAATAAAGCCCACCAATAAACATGACCACTAAGGCCACTGCAACGGCTAATGTAGTTTTGGGTAATCCTTGAGCCTGATTTTTTTTCTTACCAGTACTTTTCTGACGGGGATTGCTACGCCCGCGACTCACATAATCTCGTTGTGCCACTGTTTAATTCACTGAGTTATTTAAAAAATTAAAGAATAGGTAACTAATGTTACTTAAGCTGCCGTTATTTGCCTAGCTTTTAGGCGAACAAGTGCTCGCACGCATGATCAATTCTGCCTCCAATAATCTTGAACCTTTAGAAACCAAACGGCCTTGAAGCTGTTCCAGCAATAACAGAATGGAATGATATCCAATCTCATAACGGGGATGTTCCACCGTGGTCAAAGCTGGTTCGCAGTATTGAGCCAGATTTAAATTATCGAAACCGACAACAGAAAGATCTTCTGGTAATTTTAACCCCATTTTTTTAGCTTGCCACATTGCACCTATTGCCATGACATCACTATGGCAGAAAATAGCGCTTGGAGGCTCTGGTAAGGTAAGCAAAGTTTCCGCCAATATTGCTCCGCTTTCGTGGGTGAAATCACCGCGGATAATATATTCTTCGCGAATTTCTTCCCCTGTGCGCCGCAATGCCTGGATATAACCTTGCAAGCGATAATGGCACAGTGGCATGGTTTCCGGTCCGGTAATGCAGGCAATGCGTTTGTGTCCCAATTTTTGCAAATGATGAGTGGCATTGAAGGCGGCTGTCAGGTTATCAATATGGACCGTGGGGAGTTCCAGTTCTGGTGAGAATTCATTGGCCATCACCATGGGAGGTAGATTTTTGCGTTCTTCTTTGGAAACATCGAAAGGAACGTTAGAACCCAGTAGCACCATACCATCAATGCGTTTGGTGATCAGAAGATTGATAAACGCATGTTCTTGTTGCTTTTGATGCGTGCAATCACCAATCAGTACCAGGTAACCATGTTCAGTAGCGGTTTCTTCAATACCCCGAATGACCTCAGTAAAGAAAGGATCACTGATATTGGGTACAAGAACTAAGATGGTTCTGGATACATTACGCCGTAAATTTTTGGTCAGATTGTGAGGGTAATAACCTACTTCTAACACCGCATTTTCGACCCTCTGGCGTGTACGGGCAGAAACCTTGTCAGGATTCATTAATGTTCTTGATACAGTTGCGGTAGAAACACCAGCCACTTTGGCAACATCTTTCATGGTTACCAGCGCCGTGCACTTCTTTTTTTCCATAGTTCACTCCTCACTCTCTACAGGCAGCGAAACGATTGCTATCCGGCTGCTAAAAAACGCCAGTTTTGCCTGAGAAGGAAGTGCTGGCGGATTATTTTCTACAGTTATATTAATAAGTTCATTTTAAGCTGATTAACCGATCCATCTGTTACTTTGTTTGCATAAAAAGTGTGATATGCATCATTTCTTAGAGATGCTTCGCAAATTAAAGAAATAATTATCAACTTTCGCTGGGATCAACATCAATGTTCCATTTCACTTTACGTGCTTGTGGCAATGTAGTGATTTGAGGGTAAATTCCGGCCATCATTTTCTGGAGAAAAATGCGGGAAGGGTGTTGAATCATCAATTGCCAACGATAACGACCGCCACGTTTAGCCTGTAATGCGGGTACTGGCCCCATGAGCCATAAATGATTATCAGATTGTGCATAATGTTCAAACAGTTGACGCATTTGTTGCAAAAATGCGGGGGCTTGCTGATTATCGTGATCTTCTGCGCGGAGCAGGATATGGCTCACAAAAGGAGGCAGGTGAACTTGTTGACGCTCTTCCATCGTTTGCTGGGCAAAGGCATCGTAGCCTTTCTCCAACAATATTTGCAAAAGTGGATGCTCAGGATGGTGGGTTTGCAGGACAACTTCTCCCTGCTTTCCTGCTCGTCCTGCCCGACCGGAGACTTGGGTATAGAGTTGGGCAAAACGTTCGGCGGCCCGAAAATCAGCAGAAAACAGGGCACCATCGACATCCAGTAAGGCGACCAGCGTAACATCAGGGAAATGATGACCTTTCGCCAACATTTGCGTACCAATCAAGATGCGGGTTCCACCTTGGTGGACTTCGGCTAGTTGCTGTTCCAGCGCACCTTTGCGGCTGGTGGTATCACGGTCGATACGGGTAACCGGAATATTGGGAAACAGTTTTGTAATGCCATCTTCAAGTTGCTCAGTGCCTAAGCCAACGGGAATTAAGTTAGTGGTGCCACATTGCGGGCATTGGCGTGGGATTGGGCGCTGGCTGTCACAGTGATGGCAACGCAGGTGGCGATGATTTTGATGTAGAGTGTAATAGTGATCACAGCGTTGGCATTCTGCTATCCAGCCGCATTCGTGGCAGAGCAGGGCAGGAGAGTAACCACGACGGTTCAGAAATAGAATGACCTGATTGTCAGCTTTGAGATGTTCACCCATACGATTGATGAGCGGCTGGGATAATCCAACCGTCAATGGCAAGCCTTTCAGATCTAATAAATGCTGAGTGGCGACTTGGGCGTGGCCTGCCCGTTGAGTTAAGGTGAGTTGGCGATATTTCCCCTGTTGCACATTATATAGTGTTTCCAGTGCGGGGGTGGCAGAACCCATAATAATCGGAATCCCCTCTTTTTTCGCCCGGAATACCGCCAGATCGCGAGCATGATAGCGCCAGCCTTCTTGCTGTTTGTAAGAACTGTCATGTTCTTCATCAATAATAATGACACCCAGATGAGCAAAGGGGGTAAACAAAGCCGAACGTGTACCGATAACGATGGCATTTTCCCCTCTTTTCGCTCTCAGCCAAACTGTTAACCGTTCGCTGTCATTCAAGGCTGAATGCAGAACATCAATGGGAGCATTGAAACGTTCCCGAAACCGGCGGATAGTTTGTGGCGTCAAGCCAATTTCTGGCACTAAAATAAGGGCCTGTTTACCTTGTGCAAGAATGTTCTCCAGTATACTGAGATACACTTCTGTTTTACCCGAACCCGTGATCCCCGCCAGTAGCCACGGAGAAAAGGTTTGATCTTCTGCACGGATGGCGCCTATTGCGGTAGCTTGTTCTGTATTGAGCTTTAACCGTTCGCCGATAGTTTTAAAATGCTCACGCCAATTTTCCGTTTCTGGTTGGATGGGATGCAGGGCAATCAGTGATTTCTTTTTCAGTGATTGCAGTGCGCTTTCGCTTAACGCCAATTCAGCGACTTGGTGACGATAAACGGGGCGTTGGCGCAAAGCGGCCAACGCTTTTTGCTGTTTAGCGGAGCGCTTGAGTTGTGTAAGCGGGAGTTCGCGGCCTGCCTCAGTGACTTGCCATTGCCAGAGAGGGGAAAATTCTGCCGGTTTTCCCTGTCGTAGCAAGACAGGCAAAGCATGGAATAACACTTCGCCCAGCGGATAGTGATAATAGCTGACGGCCCACTGAAGCAATTGCCAGAGATCGTCAGGAAAAAGCGGTTGGACATCGAGAATCGTAGCAATAGACTTGAGCTGTTCAGGTGGAAATTCGCTGCTGTCTGCGATACCAGTGACAATACCTATCGCATTACGCTTACCAAAAGGCACGAGTACTCGAACTCCAATAGCTGGTAAAGGTAACTCTATAGGCAGTAGATAATCAAATGTGCGGGTTAGGGGGACAGGCAATGCAACCTGGACAACTGTCATAAGGCGATTTCCGGATAATTAATGACCAGATGAAAGAACGTATAAAAGAACATATAGCGATAAGGGTATCATAGCAAATCGGTAGATTTCATTGCGCAATAAACAGATATTCTGTATGATCCGCCGCCTTTGGTATAGAAATTACCGATACATATTTTTTATCAACACGACGTGTGGTGTCTGGCAGCAAAACAAGGCTGGATAGCGACACGGCCTGAACAGAGGTTTCCCATGAAACAAGGTATCCATCCTAAATACGAAGCAATTACTGCAACTTGCTCTTGCGGTAATGTCATCAAAATTAACTCTACTGTAGGTCATAATCTGAACCTGGACGTCTGTGGTGAATGCCACCCGTTCTACACTGGTAAGCAGCGTGATGTTGCGACTGGTGGTCGTGTTGATCGCTTTAACAAACGTTTCAGCGTTCCAGGTACTAAAAAGTAATGACTTTTTCCTGTCTGTTGTTCATACAGGCCGGAGAGTTAAAACAAAAACGCCCGATGTTTTGCATCGGGCGTTTTTGTTATCAATATTCCCATGTATCAGGATCAATGCCTCGCTCACGCATCATGGTTTTCGCTGCTTCCGGGATTTCATCATGGCGTTCTTTGCGTAAATCATTATCATTAGGCAGAGGCTGTCCGGTGAACGCATGGAGAAAAGCTTCACACAGCAATTCGCTGTTTGTTGCATGACGCAGATTGTTCACCTGACGGCGAGTGCGCTCATCAGTCAGGATTTTCAATACCTTTAGTGGGATTGAAACTGTAATTTTTTTGACCTGTTCACTTTTTTTGCCATGTTCAGCATAAGGGCTGACATACTCACCATTCCACTCAGCCATGAGATACCTTAAATAATTTTTGAATCAAGTAATTGAGATTAGAAATTGGAAGGAATTTCTGATCTGTTTTCATGTCGATAACGCAGTAGTCTAACATAATTAGCCTGTCGACTATATCGCCCCGCCTGCACTAATTTATAAAATATAACCAGAAGACATATAAAGTGTAATGACAGCCATGGAATTGTGGTATTAAACCGCAAAATAATTTGGATGTCTAGATGTATTGACGTCTATCTTTCCAGTCGTTATTCTTGCGTGACGCTAATAATAACGATTATGGGGAAAGGTTATGGGATGTAAGCAAGCGACAATTGCGGTTCACAGTGGTTCAAATGTTGATGAACAATATGGTTGTGTTGTTCCGCCTATCTATCTTTCCAGTACATACAACTTTACAGGTTTCAATGAGCCCAGAGCGCATGATTACTCGCGCCGTGGCAATCCTGGTCGTGATGTTGTCCAACAGGTGTTGTCCGAGCTGGAAGGAGGCGCGGGCGCAATCATGACTAGCAGTGGCATGTCAGCGATTCATCTGCTCTGTACCGTATTTCTGAAACCAGGGGATTTATTGGTGGCTCCTCATGATTGTTATGGCGGTAGTTATCGCCTGTTTGACAGTCTAAGCAAGCGTGGCGCATACAATGTGATTTTTGTTGATCAGTCAAATGAACAAGCGTTGAAACAGGCGTTAGCTAAAAACCCCAAACTGGTGCTAATTGAAACACCGAGTAATCCTTTGTTGCGGATCGTAGATATTCAATACATTTGTGGCTTGGCCCATGAAATTGGGGCATTGGCTGTGGTCGATAACACTTTCTTAAGCCCTGTACTGCAAAAGCCATTGGATTTAGGGGCAGATTTAGTCGTGCATTCTTGCACGAAATATTTGAATGGACATTCTGATCTGATTGCGGGAGCAATTATCGCTAAGGAGCCATCCATCGCGGAAGAGTTAGCTTGGTGGGCGAACAATATTGGTGTAACGGCTGCGGCCTTTGACAGTTATCTGCTACTGCGCGGCATTCGTACATTATCCGCCCGCGTGCTGCTCCAACAAAACAATGCTGTTGCCATTGCGGATTATTTGCAACAACAGCCCCAAGTGAAAAGGCTCTTCTATCCTGCGTTGAAGAATCATCCAGGGCATGAAATTGCCGTTAAACAACAGCAAGGTTTTGGGGCGATGCTAAGTTTCGAACTGGATGGAGATGAACAGGCCATGCGTCGTTTCTTATCTGCGTTAAAATTATTTACCTTGGCTGAATCTCTCGGTGGTGTGGAATCGTTGATTTCTCATACCACGACGATGACACACGCGGGAATGTCGGCAGAAGCAAGGGCTCAGGCAGGGATTACGGATTCGCTTCTTCGTGTCTCTGTGGGAATTGAAGATAGTCAGGATTTAATTGCTGATCTGGACAATGCGTTTCAGGCAGCGGCAACGAGGTAATCATGAGTACAAGGGCAACAGCGGGGACGGGATCTGGCCGTCAGTTACATAAATTTGGTGGTAGCAGCCTGGCTGATGTGAAATGTTATCAGCGGGTTGCTGAAATTATGGCGAACTACAGCCTGCCAGGTGATTTGATGGTGGTATCGGCCGCAGGGAGTACAACCAACCAATTGATTGATTGGCTTAAATTGAGCCAGAGTGACCGGATATCAGCCCATCAAATACAGCAGTCTTTGCGGCGTTACCAGCAAGAATTGATCCGTGGCTTGTTGCCCGAAACAGTTGCAGAAGAACTAAGTGCAATGTTTGTCGCTGATCTGGAAAGATTGAGCGTATTGTTGGATAAGCCTGTCACCGATATTACATACGCCGAAGTTGTCGGTCACGGGGAAATCTGGTCTGCACGTTTAATGGCAGCAGTGCTGGAAAATCAGGGTATCCCTAGCGCATGGCTGGATGCGCGTCAATTCCTGCGGGCAGAGCGCATTGCTCAGCCACAAGTTGATGTCAGTTTATCTCAACCTCTGCTTAGCCAATTACTGATCCAAAACCCCAATAAGCGTTTAGTGGTTACCGGTTTTATTTCCAGTAACCAGAAAGGGGAAACGGTATTATTGGGGCGCAATGGCAGCGACTATTCTGCTACCCAAGTTGGCGCTTTGGCGGGAGCCCAAAAAGTCACAATTTGGAGTGACGTAGCGGGAGTTTACAGTGCCGATCCGCGTAAAGTTAAAGATGCCTGTTTGTTGCCATTGCTGCGTTTGGACGAAGCCAGTGAGTTGGCACGTTTGGCCGCGCCTGTTCTCCATACCCGAACATTGCAGCCGGTTTCTCTCAGCGATATTGATCTACAACTGCGTTGCAGTTACCAGCCTGAACAGGGTTCCACTCGGATTGAACGGGTGCTGGCAACGGGGACAGGGGCAAAAATTGTCACCAGCCATGATGATGTCTGCCTGATTGAATTGCATGTTTCTTCAGCCCACGATTTCAAGCAAATCTATAAAGACATTGATTCTTTGTTGAAACGCGCCCAAATCCGGCCATTGGCAACAGGGCTGCACGCAGATTGCAACCTGATCCAACTTTGCTATACCTCTGAGATTGTGAATAGCGCCCTTGATGTTTTGCAGGATGCTTCCTTACCCGGCAAACTTTCTTTGCGTGAAGGTTTAGCGCTGGTGGCATTAGTGGGGGCGGGTGTATGCAAGAATCCACTGCATAGCCATCGTTTTTATCAACAATTAAAAGATCAGCCAGTTGAATTTATCTGGCATGCAGAAGATGACATTAGTTTGGTTGCTGTACTGCGTTTGAATCAGACATCACATTTAATTCAGGGATTACACCAAAGTCTGTTCAGGGCAGAAAAACGTATCGGTTTAGTGTTGTTTGGTAAAGGGAATATTGGTTCTCGTTGGCTGGAGCTGTTTGCCCGTGAACAGAAGAACATTTCTGCTCGCAGTGGATTTGAATTTATCCTTGCGGGTGTCGTCGATAGTCGGCGGAGTTTGTTGAATTATCAGGGCATTGATGCCAGTCGGACATTGGCCTTCTTTGATGATGAAGCGGCTGAACATGAAGAAGATGCTCTGTTTTTATGGATGCGGGCACATCCTTATGATGATTTGGTTGTACTGGATGTCACGGCAAGTGAAGAATTGGCCAAAGAGTATATCTATTTTGCCAGTTATGGATTCCACGTTATCAGTGCCAACAAAGTCGCCGGCTCTTCCGACAGTAATACCTATCGTATGATCCGCGATGCCTTTGCAAAAACGGGGCGCCATTGGTTATACAACGCCACAGTGGGTGCAGGGCTGCCGATTAATTATTCCGTCAGGGATCTGCGGGAGAGTGGTGATACCATTTTGTCCATCAGTGGCGTTTTTTCCGGCACATTATCCTGGCTGTTTTTGCAGTTTGATGGTTCTGTACCTTTCAGTGAATTAGTTGAACAAGCATGGCAACAAGGGTTGACGGAACCTGATCCGCGTATTGACCTTTCTGGTCAGGATGTGATGCGTAAATTGGTTATTCTGGCGCGCGAAGCGGGTTATGAGATAGAGCCTGATCATGTGCGGGTTGAATCTTTGGTGCCGGTAGAGGCTCGAAGCGGTTCTATCGAAGAGTTCTTTGAAAACAGTGCCGCCATTAATGAGCAAATGCAGCAACGATTGGAAGCGGCACAGGAAATGGGCCTGGTACTACGGTATGTCGCTCGTTTTGATGCCAGTGGTAAGGCAAAAGTGGGTGTGGAAGCGGTGCGTGGTGATCATCCATTGGCTTCACTACTGCCGGCGGATAATGTTTTTGCGATAGAAAGTCGTTGGTATCGTGATAATCCGTTAGTAATCCGTGGGCCTGGTGCGGGACGAGATGTCACCGCGGGAGCAATCCAATCGGATTTAAATCGTCTGTCACAACTTCTGTAACCTATCTCTCGGTAGGAGAGATATTGAGCAATCAGGCTTTAAAATTCGCCCAAGTTGTTTGTTTTCTGATATGAATATAAACAGAAAAACATGCTCTACAGCAAAACAAGGCCAGGAACCACATGAATCAACAATATTCCGCAATGCGAAGTAATGTCAGTATGCTCGGTAAGTTGCTGGGCGATACAATTAAAGAAGCTTTGGGAGAAGATATTCTTGATAAAGTTGAAACGATCAGGAAGTTATCTAAATCATCCCGTGCAGGTAACGAAACCCACCGTCAGCAGCTTTTATCGACGTTAGAAAATTTATCCAATGATGAATTATTGCCTGTGGCCCGTGCGTTTAACCAGTTTTTAAATCTGGCTAACGTTGCCGAACAATATCACAGCATTTCGCCACACGGCGAAGCGGCAAGTAATCCGGTCGCGCTGGCAGCGCTGTTCAACCGGCTCAAAGACAAGCAATTCAGCAATGATGATCTGATCAAAGCGGTCAATGAACTGGCGATTGAACTGGTTCTGACCGCTCATCCGACAGAAATTGCCCGCCGTACCCTGATTCATAAGTTGGTTGAAGTTAATGGCTGTCTGGCACAGCTTGATCATGACGATTTGGCCGATTATGAACGTAATAACATCATCCGCCGATTGCGTCAGTTGATTGCCCAATCATGGCATACTGATGAAATCCGTAAAAATCGTCCCACCCCAATTGATGAAGCAAAATGGGGTTTTGCTGTGGTTGAAAACAGCTTGTGGGAAGGTGTGCCGGCATTCCTGCGTGAATTCAATGAACAACTGGAAGAATCCATTGGTTATAGTTTGCCGGTGGAAGCTGTACCAGTACGTTTCACCTCTTGGATGGGAGGCGATCGTGATGGTAATCCTAACGTTACCGCCGAGATTACCCGTCATGTCTTATTGCTGAGCCGTTGGAAAGCCGCCGATCTGTTCCTGAAAGATATTCAGGTTTTAGTTTCTGAGCTTTCCATGTCGGAATGTACGCCTGAACTTCGCCAACTGGCCGGAGGTGAGCATGTTTTGGAGCCTTACCGTGAAATTGCCAAACAATTGCGCACGCAATTAAGTAACACACTGGCTTATCTGGAAAAACGTCTTAAAGGCGAGCAAACTTTACCACCTGCAGATCTACTTTTGCATAACGAACAGTTATGGCAACCACTCTATGCTTGTTATCAATCTCTGAAAGCTTGCGGGATGGAAATTATCGCAAACGGCCAATTGCTGGATACCTTGCGCCGCATTCGTTGCTTTGGTTTGTCTTTGGTACGTATTGATATCCGTCAGGAAAGTACCCGCCATCGCGATGCGATTGCCGAACTGACGCAATATCTGGAAATGGGAGACTATGCGAGCTGGCCTGAAGCCGAAAAGCAGGCATTTCTGCTGAGAGAGTTGCAATCAAAACGTCCTCTGATCCCACGTGATTGGCAGCCGAGCGCAGAAACGCAAGAAGTTTTCGATACCTGCAAGGTTATTGCTGAATCACCCCAAGATTCGATTGCAGCTTATGTTATTTCCATGGCGAAAGTTCCTTCTGATGTCTTGGCGGTGAAGTTATTGTTGAAAGAGGCGGGATGTCCATTGTCATTGCCTGTTGCGCCGTTGTTCGAAACCCTTGATGACTTGAATAATGCAGAAGGTGTGATTGAAAAACTGTTAGGGATTGGGTGGTATCGCGATCTGATTAAGGATAAGCAGATGGTGATGATTGGTTACTCTGATTCAGCCAAAGATGCAGGGGTGATGGCAGCGTCGTGGGCACAATATCGGGCACAGGATGCATTAATCAAGGTGTGTGAAAAAGAAGGCGTGACACTCACTCTGTTCCACGGACGTGGTGGCACCATTGGCCGCGGTGGCGCTCCTGCCCATTCGGCTTTGCTCTCCCAACCGCCGGGTAGTCTGAAAGGCGGGTTTCGGGTAACGGAACAGGGAGAAATGATCCGTTTTAAATTTGGTTTGCCGCAGGTCACGATAAGCAGTTTGGCCTTGTACGCCAGCGCGATTCTGGAAGCAAACTTATTGCCGCCACCAGAGCCGAAACCGGAATGGCAGCAGATTATGGATACACTCTCTGATGTTTCCTGTGACATGTATCGTGATTATGTCCGTGAGCAACCGGAATTTGTGCCTTATTTTCGCGCAGCGACGCCAGAGCAAGAATTGGCAAAACTGCCTTTGGGTTCGCGGCCAGCTAAACGACGCCCGACAGGGGGAGTTGAAAGTTTGCGCGCGATCCCGTGGATATTTGCCTGGACGCAAAACCGTTTGATGTTACCGGCATGGTTAGGCGCGGGTGCGGCGCTGCAACGGGTGATCGATGCCGGTAACTTGTCAGTTTTAACGGATATGTGTCGTGATTGGCCATTCTTCAATACGCGTATTGCCATGTTGGAGATGGTGTTTGCTAAAGCAGATCTGTGGTTAGCAGAATATTACGATCAGCGTTTGGCAGAACCTAAGTTGTGGCCCTTAGGCGTCAAATTGCGTAATCAACTTGCAGAGGATATCGAAACGGTATTGACTATTTCGCAGGATGAACAATTAATGGCAGATTTGCCGTGGATCGCTGAATCTATCGCTTTGCGTAACGTGTATACCGATCCGTTGAACGTACTACAGGTCGAATTATTACAGCGTTCTCGTCAGCAGGAAAATCCTGATCCGCATCTTGAACAAGCGCTGATGGTGACGATTGCTGGCGTTGCGGCAGGAATGCGTAATACAGGATAGCGTTTAAATATTTTTTTAATCATAGAAGCCGAATGGGAAACTGTTCGGCTTTTTGGTGTTAGCAAGGGCGCACTCCCAGTGTATGGCAGATGGCATAACTCAATTCTGCCCGATTCAGGGTATAAAAATGAAAATCTTTCACGCCTTCACGACTGAGAATTTTCACCATGTCCATTGCAATAGATGCACCGACTAAATTGCGACTTTCCGGATCATCATCTAACCCTTCAAACATTCTGGTCATCCAGCTTGGGATCCTAACGTTAGTCATGGCGGCAAATCGTTGCAATTGACGGAAGTTAGAAACAGGTAAGATCCCCGGTACAATTTCCACGTCAATCCCTGTTGCGACGCAACGATCACGAAAACGCAGGTAACTTTCCACATCAAAAAAGAATTGGGTAATGGCGCGATTGGCTCCGGCATCAATTTTACGTTTTAAATTGATCAAATCTGCCTGTGCACTTTTCGCTTCTGGATGCACTTCTGGATAAGCGGCAACAGAGATATCAAAATCCGCTTCTTTTTTTAATAGCTCAACTAAATCAGCACCATACATTTCTGGTTTGCAACCGTTAGTCGGTAAATCACCACGTAATGCCACAATATGACGAATGCCGTTTTGCCAATAATCATGAGCAATGCTGCTCAGTTCTTCACGGCTGGCATCAATACAAGTCAGGTGTGGGGCTGCATCAAGGCCGGTTTTTTCTTTAATGCCCTTGATAATGCTATGGGTGCGATCACGTTCGCCAGAGTTAGCACCATAGGTGACGGATACAAATTTAGGTTTCAGCTTGCTCAAGCGATCAATAGATTTCCACAGGGTTTGTTCCATCTCAGCCGTTCTGGGTGGAAAGAATTCAAAGGAAACACGAATTTGCCCTTCAAGTTCAGCCAGATTCTGGTTCAGCGCTTCTCGCTGATTAGCGTGAAAAAAACTCATACCCTGTGCCCTCATGAACATGTTTTTAGATGTTTAAGTGTTTAAATGTCTATCCATTTAGATGTCCAAATAGAATGGGTGAAGCGGTGTTTTTAGTCAATCGAGAAATGACTTATTCCCAATGAGGAATATTCAAAGTGATCAGGAAAGAAATTCATGTTGGGGAATAATGAGAAAAGGAGAAGACAAAGTCGTGACAGAGTTGGTGTATCCAGTTTTTTTAGGTGGCGTCACTTGGTAAAAAATCCAAGTGACGCCGCCTCTCAATCGATTTCAGGAGTTATATCAAAATAGGCTACTTCGGATAATGAGCATTCTTCTGCTGAAATAATTGATGAAGCAATAAAAACAGCAGGTTTTTTATTTTTATCAATATACGGAATAGTTATTTCTAATGTTTGCGTATATAACTGCCCCGTTTCTTTAAGAACAATTGGCTTACCTTCTTTTACTAATCTAGTTCGTTCTAGTAGGGAAGACGTTGCTTTCATTCTATCTAATTGATTATTTTTGCGATAAGAATTAGTTATAACAATTTGTGCAGCCCAAGACTGAGTGGTTGCGCAGTAATCTAAAGCTTTTTCGGTATCATCTTTCGGTGAAGAAAAAGCAATAGTAGGAATAAATAACATTGCAAATAAAATATTTTTTTTCATGATCTATTTCACTATTAACTCTCTATCCATAGAATCAATTATCTCCCTTCTCGCACTTTTTCCAACAATTATACAACCCTCTGATGCTTCACCAGGTCTTTTCGTGCTGTCACCATGTATTCTAAAAAGATCTCTTCCGTACATATTGTTACCCTCACGCGGTTCTAGATGGATAGTCATTGCACCTTTGCTACTGGTATAACCTCCAATCGTATATTGCCCTCTGGGGATTGGTCCTTTCCCACGTATCGATTCTGAGGCAGGGTTATTTTTATGTATTCCCTTCCCGCTATATCCGTCACGGTAAACTAATCTTTCGTTATGATATAATTCACCTGAGTACTGATGATAAATCCAGGCCATTTGAAACTCCTTTTCTTTAGAATATATTTAACTAAAATAAAAACCAATCATTTCATGTACTTTATCAATTTTTACTTATAGTTTAAATTACTTTATAAATTGGATTATTAAAAAAACATGCCATTCTGTTTTTTTAATTTAATCCAGATAAATTAAATTTTATTTAAGCTATTTAAATTAAACTTAATTGGCTTAGTTTAAATTTTCAAAATTTATTTTTCATAACTAATTATAGGTCAACGCCTGCCCTAAGTAGCTGATCCTAATTGTGCTACATTTTTGCCATTCCATGCCCATTTCCGGGATAGGGTGATACCGTGCCCATAAAATGCCTAACCTGCCTGAGAAGTTGCCACATATATCTGCACTTGTGGTTGCGTGTGATCGTTTCATGTAAGGCGTGCTACCGTTTCTCAATCACATTGACCCAAGGCGAGTAAACCGGCTGGAATAACAATTTGAATTTAGGGTTATTCTTTAACCACAGTTGTGTCCGGCGGCTTTTGTGAATAATGTCGTTGTCCAGAATTTTACAGAACATATTGAATATGCCAGTTTATATTGATTTTGCTATCTTTTAACCTGAATGAAACCGCTATTTTTTGTTATGGAGATTTATTTAATGATGGCGTTAATAATTATTTTATTCTTTCAAAAATAATTTTCGTGATCATGATCATAAAATAAAAATGATCATACTCCCCAAGGCAGTGAATTTTATATTTTTATAAATAAATCTTGTCCTTAACAAAATAAACCTTCCACCTTCAGATAAAATAAGCAAAACAATGCGTTGAACCTTTATAAAAAAACAGCATATTTCGCCAGTGAAGCAATGATTTTAACTTTTTATTCCGCCATTGTTGATGGCAACGTTTTATTTCACTTGTGTGAATTTGGTTTTTACATGTTCACTATTTATCATCCCCCTTTTATTCACCATGAATTCCGAACAATTCGGGCAACAACGTCTTTACAAATTATCGCTCTACCACGGCGTAATATTTGCGTTTGTTCCGCTATTGAGCCTGCGATAAGGCAACAAATTGCGGACTTAATTAACAAAGTTGTCAGAGACAGCATGAATTAACTTTAACTCTTGTGTCGGGTGTTATGGCTTGCAGTGCAATCAGGCGGGATAACCGACGCCATCGTGTTCGTCATTATTTCAGGAAGATAACCATGTCAGAGAAAAAAATCTTCGATAAGTTACAGCAGGGGCTATCCTTTGTTCAGCAAGGAAAAGAAGCCGCCGACCCGCTGAGACAAGGCGGAAAAGACCTCGCCGACAAATTGGCCAGACGCGCCGCCGATAAAGAGAGACTCGCCAAACTGAAGCAGGGGCAGTCTTTTGTTTCACAGGGACAATCCGCCGGGCTGCCAGGTGGTATCGGGAACGGTATCACAAGTGGCGGTTTTGCAGGCGGGCTGGCTCAAAAAGCGGCCGCCGGACACAGCACCGCCGCCAAAGCCCTGCAAAAAGTCAGTCAGTTGCCTGGCGTTGGAAGCTCGCCCAGCGGTCTGCAATTTACCCTGACCGCCGGTGGCCTGCCGCCCCAAACTTTTGTCGTCACCGATTTCACCCTGAGTGAACACTTTTCCCAGCCATTCCAACTGGAAGTGGGGTTGGCCAGTGCTGATCCGTCCATCGATTTTCCGACGGTACTGGATCGCACGGCAACACTGACCATTTTGCAGGAGGGCATTGAACAGCGCAGCATCACGGGGGTGGTGGCCAGCTTTGAGCAGGGTAACACCGGGTTGCACCAGACCACCTACCAGATGAGCATTCGCCCGGATCTGTGGCGTACCACACTGCGGCAAAACTCGCGCATCTTCCAGCAACTGAACATTGCCGCGATTATCACCACAATCCTGAAAGAGCACCGTATCCGTGATGTCGTCTTCAGCCTGCGCCATCCGCACCCGGAACGGGAATTTTGTGTGCAATATCAGGAAAGTGATTTCGCGTTTCTGCAACGGCTGACGGCCGAAGAGGGGATTTTCTACTTCTTTGAGTGTGGTAACGGGCGTAACACGCTGGTGTTTGCCGATGACTGCGGTTCGGTGCCACCGGACAAGGTGTTTCCTTACCAGCCGGGTGATGCAAGCACCGTGGGAGAACCCGCCATCAGCAGCCTGACCTGTAGCGCCCAGGTGCGACCGGCCCGGGTGCAACTGAAAGATTACACTTTCAAAAACCCAGCCTGGCCGGCCGAATTCAGCCAGCAGATGAAGGAAGACACCCTGCAACAGATGTATTACGAGTACTACGACTATCCGGGGCGTTTTAAAGATGAAGCGCACGGGAAAGATTTTACCCGTTACCGGCTGGAAGCCCTGCGCAACAATGCTATGATCGGGCAAGGCAGCGGTCATGCCATTGCCATCCAGCCAGGTAAATTATTCACCCTGAGCAACCACCCGCGCGCCGACCTGAACCAACCGTGGCAAGTGGTGGGAACCCGTCATTCCGGCAGTCAGCCGCAGGCGCTAGAAACCGCCAATAGCGGCACAGGCACCACTCTGAACAGCCACTTCCACTTTATCCGCCATAACCAGAACTGGCGTCCTGCGCCACTGCCAAAACCAGTCATCGACGGCCCACAGATTGCCAAAGTGGTTGGCCCGGCGGGGGAAGAAATCTTCTGTGACCAGTATGGCCGTATCCGCCTCCAGTTCCCGTGGGACCGCTACGGCAAGAGTGATGACCACAGCTCCTGCTGGATACGCGTCACCCAACCGTGGGCGGGCCAGGGCTGGGGCATGCTGGCCATCCCGCGTATCGGTCAGGAAGTCGTCGTCGATTTTCTGCATGGTGATCCGGATCAACCCATCGTCACCGGCCGGACTTACCACGCCAGCAACATCCCGCCAGGCGGGCTGCCGGGCAGCAAAACCCAGATGGCCTTCCGTTCCAAAACCCATAAGGGAGAAGGGTATAACGAGTTGCTGTTTGAAGATGCCAAAGGCAGTGAGCGGCTGGCGTTGCATGCGCAGAAGGATATGCACACCACAGTTAAAAATGCCCAGAGTCTGGTGGTGGAGGCAGGCGACCGGACTTTGACAATCCAGACAGGTGATGAATTCAAAACCGTGCAGCAAGGTAATCTGACAGAAACTATCGGTCAGACACGCAGTACTGAAGCCAATGTGGTACAGGTGAAAGCCACGGCAGGTAAAGCTGGCGCGGGAACACAATTATATGAAGCGGAAGATGATATCACGCTGAAAGTGGGCAGCGGCACCCTCCAGATGACGAAAACCAACATCAAAATTTCGTTTGGGGGGGCCAGTATTGAGCTAAACGACAGCGGGGTCACCGTATTAGGTGGCCAGGTTAACATCAACAAATAACACATTGATTTTTAAATTGCAGCAAGAAGGAACTTCCATGAACAATCAACTTGATCTCACCCCTTTTCACTTCAATCAGGGCACCATCATGCTGCCGGCCAGCTGGCAGGATGCCAGTATTCTGGTGTTGAACAGCACCGATGAAAAAAATGGCACCAGTTTCACCATTTCCCGCGATAATTTACCGTGGGGACTGACATTCAGTCAGTTTGCCGAGCGGGAAATGACCGCAATTGGCAAGCAATTAAAAGATTATGAAGCGATAGCCCATGAATCGGGGGCGCTGAACGGGTTTGAAACGGAGACGTTTGAATTTCGCTGGCGTGCCCCGAACGGAACGGTGCACCAACTGATGATGATGCTGAATGCACCCAGGGACGTGCTGATTTTCACCGGCTCCTGTCAGGGCGCGATGACACCGGCACAGCGGGAACAAATGCAGACCATGATGGCCACGTTCCGGCTGCGCGGTGAGCAGAAAGATAACGCCTGACAGGGAGGTGTGACATGAGTGTTTCACAGAATGTGATTATGGGCGCAGCAGCGGCTGGGCGACCGTCTCCGTCACCGGTCGCCAGCAATCCTACCCTGCCTTCAAAGGGAGGCAAACCTGCGCCCGTGCCGCCACGGACAGAAAAATCCACTTCTGACCGGGCGCTGGCGTTTTTACAAAGTGATACTTTCTCCGATGCCACGCTGGCAACCAGTGCGACCTATGCGGCGGCCACGGGCGCTGCTGTCCCTTTTGCGGTGGGATTAGCCGCCGGCACCGCAGGCGGGGCCGCGGGGATGTATGTCGGCGATAAAATCGGCCACGCTATCGCCAAAGGGATGGGCATGGGCACTGTGGCAACCGAAGGTGAAAATCCGGCCAGGGAAGGCGATGCCATTGCCCATCAGAACAAGAATGCCGGGTTGTGGGGGGCGCTGGGCGGGATTTTACTGGGGGCTGTCGCGGCGGTTGCGGTGGGCGCTCTGGTGGTTGCCACGGGCGGGGCGGCACTGGTTGTGGTTGCCGCCGCCGCAGCCGCTGGCGGGTTTGTTGGTGGAACCTGTGCTGGGATTGGCGCCGCCATCGGGCAATATGGCAGCAATAAAGGCACCATTGCGAAAGGATCACCCAATGTGTTCTTTGAGGGTAAACCGGTCGCGCGGAAAGGCGACCCGGTGGTATGCAGTGACCATCCTCCCGGCGTGGTCGCTGAAGGCGCAAAGACCGTGTTTGCCAACGGCAAGCCAATTGCCCGATTGGGGCATCGCACCACCTGTGATGCCAATATCAACAGTGCAGCGGGATCGATTTCCATTACCCCGGAAACGGGAGAGGCGCTTCCTATTTTGCAGGAAAGCAATAAAACCTTGCAGTGGGCCGTGGTTATCGCCGGTTTATTGCCCTTGCCACGCAATAAAAAAGGGGTCACCAAATCGGATAAACCGAAGGAATCGACCCAGAAGCAAAGTAAAAAACCGAACGAGAAAGATACCTGTAGTGACCCGGTCGATATGGCCACCGGGGATTTTTTGCAACAATGGCCCCTGCTCTCCCTGCCGGGCACATTACCGCTCTCACTGACCCGAACTTACCGTTCAACCGAAAATTTTGCGGGCTTGTTTGGCCCTAAATGGTCCGATGACTGGTCACAACATTTAAGGCGAGCGGGTGAAGTGACGCATTTCACGGATGCCGATGGGGTGGTCTACACATTCCATACGCCGGAAGAAAATGTGTTCTCGGTTAACCTGCATGCCGGACATTATCTGCTGTTTGGCACTTTAACAGGCGGGTTGCACCTGTTTGATCGTCAGACCCAATTAACGTTGAGTTTTGAACAGCAGGCCGGCGATAAACGGTTATTGTCTACAATCCGTGACCGTCACAATAACCAAATCACTTTCCATTACGCAGATCCCTTTGGGGAGCAACAATATCGGCTGTCACAGGTTATCCATTCCGATGGTTATCGTTTGTTACTGGATTACTATCAGAACCGATTGGCTTCTATCGAGTACCTGACCGGAGAACTGCGCCAGACTTTGGTGACCTGCCGATATAACCCGCAAGATTATCTGTCAGAATGTCATGCGTTTCAGTTCAGTCACCTGTGGCACGAATATGATCCCCGCGGTTATATGACCCGCTGGCATGACACGGACACCACCGATGTGTCGATGGGGTATGACAACCGGGGACGGGTAGTCTCGGTCAGAACCCCACAAGGCTACTGGCAGGATCGTTTTTTGTATGATGATGTCAACAAAGTCACCACCTATCTGGATGCAGAAGGCGGTTGTACCCGCTATTGGTACAACGAAAACGGCCAGATCACCCGCAAAATTGACTCATTGGGGCGGGAAACGGTACTGGAATGGGATCTGAGCCATCAACTTTCAGAAACTGATCCACTGGGCAGAAAAACCCAGTTCGAATACACGCCCTACGGCGAACTGACCCAACTGACGCTGCCTTCCGGTGAAATATTTGTCTATGACTATGATGAATACGGTCAACTGTTGCAGGCCAAACTGCCGAACGGCAAAAAGTGGATTTTTCACTATAGTGAACAGGGCGCACTGGATGCGGTGACAGACCCACAAGGGCGGCGGGAAGAATACCGTTATAACCCGCAGGGTGAGATGTTGCGGCGGGTGCTACCGGATGGCACCCAGTGGCGTTATGAATACGAACAACACCAGTTGCATCAGGTCCTGGCGCCAAACGGTTACACCACGCATTATGAGCAGGACGGGCTGGGGCGGTTGCACAGTGTGACCGATGCGTTGGGACAGAAAACCCGTTATCAGCACTGCGCGTTTCATGCCAGCCCGGCAGGCAGCGTCACGGAAATCGAACGGCCGGACGGGGTGAAACAGCACATCAGCTATGACAATGAACGCCGGGTCACTGCGGTCACGGACGGTGAGGGAAATACCACGCGTTATACCTATAGCGCCTTTGACCTGCTGACCCAGCTCACTCGCCCGGATGGGACGGTGCTGCATTTTGGTTATGATCGCTTAATTCGCCTGAACAGCGTGACCCTGGCCACCGGTGAAACCTATCGCTATGAGCGGGATTTAGCCGGACAAATTATCCGTGAAACCGATTTTACCGGGCGAACAGTCGAATATACCTATGACCGAGCCGGCCGCCGGACGCTGATCCGCTATCCTAACGGTCAGTTCATTCGTTTTTGTTATACCGCTAATGACCAAATCCAGCGGCAGGAATACTGGCAGGCCGGGAAACTGCATGATGAATTGCAGTCGGTGACTGATTATGCCTATGACACGCAGGGCAGGCTGGTTCGCGCTACCTCAGCCGATGCCGTGGTGGAATTTGAATATGACGAGGCAGGACGCCTGACTGGCGAGCGCCTGAACGGGCGTGAGATTAACCGTGAATGGGATGACCTTAACGACCTGCCGACAGCCGAAACTCTGGGCGGGGATACCCTGCATTTTGGGTATAACCGGATGGGGTGGTTGAATCATTTTCAGTTCAACCAACATAGCCCGCTTTCTTTACAGCATGATCCGCTCGGGCAGGAAACCGTGCGGGAAAGTGCCCTTGGCTTTATCCTTGCCAGCCGTTACACCGCGACGGGATTGCTGGCCCATCAGTCGGCCGGTCGGGCAACCACCTTTTTCCGGGAAACCCTGCAACAAAATGATCCGCATTTTCCCCCCCAGGCTACGGCGGTTAACCGGAGCTGGCAATATGACCGGGCGTGCAACCTCCGGGTAATTGATGACGGTCGCTGGGGACAAACCCGTTACCGTTACAATGTTAACGGCCAGATAATCCAGACACGGTATCAGGGTTCCTGTCCATACAAAGAGCAGTTCAGTTATGATGCCAATGGCAACCTAAGCCAGCACATTCCTACCGATGCACGCGGAGCGGTGGCGCAGATCGTCCAGCGTCAGAAAGCCGGGCGGGTGATGCAGCACGGAGATAGCCGTTATCATTACGATACTGCTGGACGGCTGGTAGAGAAAAATGAGTACCGTGATGGCTTCCGTCCACAAATATGGCGTTATCGCTGGAATGTACTCAATCAGCTGACGCAATGTGAAACACCAGACGGCTCACGCTGGCATTATCAATATGATCCTTTTGGCAGAAGGATCCGGAAGCTGAAAGTGTATGATGGAAAACGGGCCTCTGCTAATTTAAAATTATGGTTAGCGGGCAGGCCGGATATGGAATCGAAAGCCGATGCGATTGTCGGGCATGATTATTTGTGGAGCGGTGACCAGCTTATCGAAGAAACGCCGATTTACGCGGATGGTACGCCAGCAGAAGATCAGCGTATCCGCTGGCTTTATGAACCCGGTTCATTAACACCATCGGCCCGCTTTGAACGAGGTAAGCTACACTATATTGTCAGTGACCATCAGGGCACGCCGCGCGAGATGCTTAATGAGGAAGGGATTCTGGTGTGGGCACAGCGGTTAACCACGTGGGGCAAAGCGGAACGATCGCTGGTGATTGCCTCCAACGACCCTGATTATCACGTCAACTGCAACCTGCGGTTTATGGGGCAATATGAGGATGAGGAAAGTGGGTTATATTATAACCGATTTAGGTATTATTCGCCGGAAACGGGGCAGTATATCAGTCCTGACCCCATAGGGCTGCTGGGTGGTGTTAATCCCTATGCTTATGTCCATAATCCGGTCAATTTTATTGACCCGTTTGGGTTGACGGATTGTCCGGCAAGTCTTACTAGGGAACAAAGGCAGGCAAGGATCAATGAGCTTGCAGAGGCTAATGCACTCAGACGTTTACAAGAAATGGAAAGTATGAATCCTAGATCTCACTTCCTTGAGAGACATGGTGCCCAAACGTCTTTAGAATCCCAGCTTGGGCGAGCAACTAATGGAGCGAATCCTACTACGGGAGTTCAGCAGCGTACACCGATGGCAGCAACTCGATTTGATAGTCATAGAGATCAATTAAATGCTATACAACGAGCACAAACTATTCAGCGACAATCAGGTGGCGTTGTGACTAAAGCTACAATTCCGTATGGAAGAAGAATCGGTGAAGGGTATAGCAAGACTGGCCCAACATATGGCACTTCGAGTACCGCAACAGTGATCTTAACTCCAAATGGGCAAACAATCACTGCATATCCTGTATGGGGGAGATAATGAATAAATTTGATTTAAAAACTAAAAATGAAATTTCTATATTAGTAGGTTTTCTTTCTGCTCTTGATGAGGAAGTTATCAGTGATAAAGATTATTTGTTAATTAACAATAAAAATGTGAATAATAAAGATGATCTACGTTCTGTTTCAGAAATTGTTCTCAAACCTTGGTTTTTAGAATATATACCAGCCAATAGAGATAAAGTGATTCAGTCTATTAACTTTATTATAAATGGAAAAGTTAATCTTATTGATGTTGTTTTTTCTGAAATGAATTTTATTTTTGACTATGAAATAGACGATAAGTCTCTTTTTTTGACAGAAATAAAAGGTTTTCTTGAAGAATATGTCAGAGGTAATGACTAACTATTTGGATTTAAGCAACTGCATTGTTCATTAATAATAAGAAATAGTATTTTTGGAGAGTTTATATCTATGGCTTATTTCGATAAAAATCAGATATAAAATATCGTTGAAATCAGCCGGAAAGATCCCCGTGATCTTCCGGCTTTCTTACTTTTTAGAGCCGCTCACTCCCTGCCCTTAGTTGCTGTTGTAGTCGCCAAGCAGTTCACGCATCCTCAGCTTAATCTCACTGAACTGCTCTTGCTGACGCTGGTACTGTTGCTTGATAGCGCAGGCATCATCGCTGTCAGGGATCAGCACCAAGCAGCCATCCATAATTTTAACCGTGAGTGTGCCACCAATATCAAATCCCGCCGCCTTGAGCCACTGGCCTTTAAGATGGATCGCAGGCGGGGCAGTGGCTTTATTATTTTGCGGCACGTATCCCACGGTGTAATAACGTTCTGTTTTCATGACTTTATTTACTGCACGGTTTTGCTTAGAATGCGCCTTAGCCATCATTCAACTCCTCTTTAGTTGCTTGTGGTGAGCGGCGTTGGTGTGTTGCAACCACATCAGCGCCGCGTTAAGTCAAATCATCCAATCAATCGTTTTGCCTGATACTTTAAAATCAGTGCATCAAGCACAGCGGTTACCGAACGCTGTTCTTCCTCATCCATCTGTTTCACCGCCTCAAACTTCAGCTTCAGTTCATCCTGCGGTTCGCGTTCTTCTTCCTCAAATATCAGCCAGTCGGCCGACACGTTAAAGGTGACGGCAATCCGCTTGAGAATATCTAAAGAGGGCTGTGCCTCGCCAGACTCGTAGCGGCGGACTTGTGTCAGGTGTATGCCTACCCGATCAGCCATCTGAGGCTGAGTCAGGCTATTTTGCTTGCGCAGTTGCAGAAAACGGGCAGAAAAACTCATCCAGTCTGTTCCTTTATCAATATCGATGAGTTCCATTATCGCCCCCTGTTCTAAATAGACTTGACTAAATGACCTTTATAGAACATATAATAATATCTATAGAGAGCATTGACAAGGTTTTAAAAGGAACATTTTTTATGTCTCGCATCCCGGAAGCAGAATTACAGCACTTAAAATCCGCTGTCTCCTTAGTGGCTATCATTGAGCAACAAGGGCGGCAGTTATTTAAGCGCGGCAAAGATATGACGGTGCTGTGCCCGTTCCATGAGGAAAAAACGCCCTCAATGGTGATCACACCGTCGAAAAATCTCTACCATTGCTTTGGTTGTGATGCAGGCGGATCGGTGCTGGACTGGGTCATGAAAACCGAAGGGTTAAGCCTGCGCCATGCCGTGGAACGCTTGCGGGCGGTGCTGGGGCATAATCCGGCAGTGGAGCCATTGATACAGCCG
>NZ_JADEUF010000048.1 GCF_015163655.1 Xenorhabdus griffiniae
CGGATGATAATTTCAGAATGGACGATTGACGCGTCGTTTAGCCGACGCGTATCCGGACTTTCAGTCCGTTAATCACTAACCCACCGACTTTAGTCGGTGGTTGTTCAGTTTCTCTAAATTCGTTACTTTTTCATTATTGCTAATAACAATCATTTTCATTATCATTTGATAAAAATGAAAAATCATATACGTATTAAACTTCAAGTTGCAATTTACAACACGATATGAAACCTGATTTCTCCCCCGTTTTGCTGGAAAGGTAACGCGTATAAGTATGATTAAAGTGTGCCGGTCTGAATTGTCTGTAAGTGGATGAGCGTGAGAAGAATTTACATTTAGGGCTGATAATAGGTGTTAGGAGAATAGGGAATGACAAATAAAAATAATCAAGGCTCCATTGAGTTGGCTTCTGAAATAACGATTGAAGATATCACTAACCTATTTGATGGGGCATTTAGCCATTTCAATTCATCAGTAAAGATCAATTCAGACAATGTGCCATCGGAAAGTATGGGGTTTTATCAATGGTCGAGTGATGAAAAATTGCCATTATTGATAAAAAGCTACCAGGATTCATATTATAGTGACAACGAATTAAAACCAAATCAGAAAGCGCTCTATTCTTTATGGGCACAATGGTATTTTGGCTTAATTGTCCCACCAATGATGTTAATGTTATTAGAATATCCTCAGGCTGTTGATACGGATTATCATCTTTTTCAAATTGAATTTCATGAAACTGGCAGGCCAAATGTTGCTTATTATCAGCTAACATGGTTGGACGAATCAATATCGTTATTGGCGCGTTATCATTCTATGCTGGATCGGCATATTATACCGGTATGTGAAAAAATTGTATCCTATCGTGGAATAAATGGGCGCTTATTGTGGAATAACATTGGCTATGTTATGCATTGGTACTTAAATAATTTCAGGGAAAGAATGGAATCGGATCAGTATGATACATTAATACAAGATCTTTTCTTTACACAAACGTTGCCTGATGGCAGGGACAACCCACTTTATCGTACAGTGATTATGAAAAATAATGTAATACAACGCCGTTGTTGCTGCCAAAGAAATAAATTACCCGGAGTCGGGAATTGCCACGATTGTCCCCTTGAACCTACAGCGTAATCCTTTTAATTATAAGTAATACTTTATGATGAGAGGATTGTGGCGAGTAACCTTTTTTCACGGGAGCAAATACTCCCGTGAAAATCCGTATATTGAATGTAATAAGCTTAATGCGCTCCCCCGTGGTCTTTACCTCCGGCAGAGAAAGGTGGTTTTGCCAGCCAGATCAATAACGTCAAGACAAGAAATATGCCCGCTGAAAGCCAAAAGATCTCATTGGCAGAGATAATTAACCCTTGATGAGTGATCTGTTTTGCCAGATAAGCTGATATTTGTTCATCATTCATGCCCAATTGGGTTAATTGCTGATGTATTTGCTGATAATTCGGGTTATATGGGTTGATGTATTCCGTAAGGTTCGAGTGGTGTATAGATTCACGTTGTGTCCACATTGTGGTTGTGAGGGATGTCCCGATTGAACCCGACAATATACGGGTAAAGTTCGACAAGCTGGAGGCTGAGGCCATTCGTTCTGGTGCTAGCCCTGATAATGTAATGGTTGTCAACGGCATAAAGAAACATGCCATGGCAAGTCCTTGAACAAACTGAGGCCATGCAGTTGCAGCGAAATCCATGTCTGGTTCAAAGGTATATGCCCGCCAATAGAAGCAAATCGCATAAGTGATGAAACTAAATGTCACGATATAGCGCATGTCTATCTTATGGCCAAACTTGCCAATGACGGGTGACAATAACAGTGGCAGCAATCCTATCGGTGCGGCCGCAAAGCCAGCCCAGGTTGCGGTATAGCCATAAACTTCTTGCAATAGCTGTGGCAATAAAACAATTGAACCGAAGTACATCATAAAGCCGAGACTAACACTCAGTGTACCAATGGAAAAATTGCGTAGCTTAAACAGGGAAAGATCGATGATCGGATGATCATCAGTCAGTTCCCATATGATCAGAAAAATAAGTGAGATAACCGCAGTAGCAGTAAGGATAATAATCTCTGTAGAATTAAACCAATCAAGTTCCTTGCCTTGGTCAAGCATAATTTGCAGGCTGCCAATACCAATCACCAGCAAGAACAACCCAGTAACGTCAATGGGACGGATTTCTGTTTTCGTTTCCCGGCCACGCAATAGCTGCATAATAGTAAAAATAATTGCGATACCAAGGGGGATATTGATGTAAAAGATCCATCCCCAGTGGTAGTTATCACTGATATAACCGCCAAGGATAGGCCCGCAAATAGGAGCAACAACAATCATTATCGACCATAGTGCCAATGCCATATTTCGTTTTGCCAATGGATAGTTATTTAGCAATAAACTTTGGCAAAGGGGAAGTACGGGGCCGGCGGCCAATCCTTGCATCACACGGAAGAAAATTAACATACCGAGGCTATTGGAGAGGCCACATAACCAGGATGAAAGAGTAAAAATTGCGGTAGACCAGAGGAACAATTTCACCTCACCGAAACGCTTCGCTAACCAACCGGTAATAGGAATGGAAATTGCGTTTGCGACACCGAAGGAGGTAATTACCCACGTTCCCTGTGAGCTTGACGCACCTAGATTACCCGCGATCGTCGGTATGGCGACGTTGGCAATGGTAGAGTCGAGAATAAGCATGAAAGTCGCCATTGAAAGAGTAATGGTCAAAAGGGCGAGTTTCGTACCTGTAAGCGGTTCTCTTGTTACCATGGCTCCCCCTTAAATTTGGTTTCCTGAATTACTATTAATAATGTCAGTAACTATTTTGTTTGCAGGAATCATATCTATCGTCAACGCCTTGGTTTGATAGGCCGGAAGGGGACGTTCAGTGGTTGCCAGTACAGTTCCATCAGTGTTCGTGGTGTTCACGGTGACTTTTGTTGATAACCCAATTCGCAAGGGATGTTGTTTTAATTGTTCAGGATCAAGTTCAATACGAACCGGTAAGCGTTGTACAACCTTAATCCAATTTCCACTGGCATTTTGCGCGGGCAACAGAGAAAAGGCGCTACCGGTTCCCATATCAATGCCTGCAACCTTGCCGGTATAGACAACATCGTCACCATAGAAATCGCTGATGATTGTCGCGGGTTGTCCAATCCGCATGTTTGCCAGTTGGGTTTCTTTGAAATTAGCCTCAATCCACATATTGTTAGCAGGCACGATCGCCATCAATGGTGTTCCTGAGTTGATACGGGAACCTACCTGAACGCTACGGCGAGCAACATAACCATCAACAGGGCTGACAATATTGGTTCTTTGCAAGGCGAGCCAGGCATCACGAACACCGGAAGCCGCTTTTTCGATAGCTGGCTGTTTTTCCAGTGGAGTCGCTAAAATAATGGCTTGGTTGCTTTGATATTGAGCTATCGCGACATCCAGATCAGCTTGGGCAGCAGAGACGGTTTCGCGCATATGTTGCAATTCTTCTTTGCCAATCAAATCTTGAGTTCCCAATATTTCCCTGCGGTTGAGATCATTTTGGGCTTTTCTGAGAGCAATTTTTTTCAGTTCAATGATGGCTTGATATCTTTTACTGTCGATCATGTGTTGATGAGTGAGTCGTACCGTATTGGCTAATTCATTTTTAGCTTTTTCCAGAGCCAATTCAGCGTCACGGGGATCGAGTTGAACAAGAGGCTGACTACTTTTCACCAAATCAGTATTGTCAAAATTAACAGTCACGACACTGCCTGCAATTTGCGACATGACTTGTATTTGATTACCTGTAACATAGGCATTATCGGTTTCTTGGTAGTAACGTAAAGTGAGAAACCAGTAAACGCTATAGCCAGCCCCAAACAGAAGGAAAAATAACGTCAATAACGTAATGATATAGCGGCGTTTTTGTTTTTTAGTTTTCACCTTTGCAGGAAAGTGTTTTTCGCTAGACGGCAGTGATGCTTTCTCACTAATACTCATGGAGAGTCCCCATATTTGTTTTTAGCTTATTATTGATTGTGTGGCCCTGAACAGGACAAACACGTTTCCAGTAGTGTGCGTTTACACTACTGGAAGAGACGAACGATATGGATTTCAGTATTATCTGAAGATAATAGTCAGCCATACGAAGTATCTGATGATACAGGCTAGTAGAAAAGTTTTTTTAGATCATGTTGCTATAACATGTTTTCTTAGTTCAAAACCGTCCAGAAGAAAGGCAATCAGTTACTTAAACAATCACCAATATTATCTAATTGTCCCAAAACTTTTCTCATCAATTTTTCTAACTGTTTTTTCTCCTCTGAATCCAGGATAGACCAAAGCTTAACCAGGCATTCGTGCTGTGGTGGAAGCAAACTATTCAAGAAATTTGAACCTTTTTCTGTAAGATGGAGATGGAGACAACGACGATCATTATGGCTCTCCTTTCTCTCTATCCAGCCCTGCTTTTCTAATTCATCAGCAATTCGGGTTGCATTTGTACGGGAAGAGCCTAATGCCGCACTGAGTTCTGATGGCTGAATGCTACGGCTTTCTTTGGTATCCAGAATCATCAGAGCCATAAACAAGGTTTCATTGATTCCTTGTGCTTTCAGCATGTTGTTGCGATTTTCCAGAAGCCTGCTCTGGACATGCATGGATAAGCGAGTCAGTAATATCTCTTGATAGGGTAAACTTTTTTGCTGTGCTACACGGCAATTAAGTAACTCTTCTGTGGGAGTGAATGAACTTTCCATTGTTTAGATACCTTATTAGTTTCAACCGGTAAAGTAACTTTTGTCAAAAACCCTACAAATACTATATTAAAAGTTAAATTTAGCAATTATAGTTATTTATTATCATCATATTTCTTTTAATATTGATACCTAATTCATAAATAGCTTGAATATTACTCCAAAAGCTATGGCACCAGACAGTGTTGAAATAATGATGCTTCGAGTTTTGTAAAAAAACAGACAGATGGTTAAGCAGCCAATGAGCGTTGGAAAAAGTTTGCTGTGCTCTTTCATGACATCAGGAATGCTTGAGACGATAAGGAGTGAGCAAATTGATGCAATACCAATGCTGTCGAGTATGACGCCCATTTTTCCTTTTTTTTCTGTCGGTGAGCGATTGACGCCCAGACGAAGAGGAAGATAGCGGAATAGAAAGTTGGCCGCACCTACAATAAGTCCGATAAGAAGTATTTTATTATCAATCATATAATGAGTTAATTATGTAATATATTAATTATGTAAGGTACTAATCATGCATTTTTAGTTTGCAAAAGTGCTGCTAAACATCCACTCATGATCCCCGCGAGAATGGCGATGGGGATTGAAAAAAATGTGATCCCCATTAGTGCGCCTGATAAAGCAGCGATAACACAGTAGGTGTTTTGTCTTTTGAAAGAGGCTAACAAAAAACTTAAGAATAAAGCTGGAAGCATAAATATCATGGCAGCTTCAATGGCGGGATAAGCGCTTAAATAACCGTTACCCAATATGGCCCCAGCTACAGTACCTAACACCCAAGAGAGCCAGGAACAGGTTGCAATGGCGACCATCCAATTTTCACTCCAACTTCGTTGGTCTTTAATCAATTTGGCGGTTGCTGCGGCAAAAACTTCATCAGTCAGGCCAAAGGCCCAAATGATGGTTTTCTTTTCCGATAATTTTTGTTTGATGCGATAACGTAAAGCAGGGCCATACAAAATGTGGCGGATATCCATTGCCATTACGGTTAGTGCAGAAAACCACAATGACATTCCTGCGCTCAGTAAAGCGGTGATGACAAACTGGCTGGCACCCGCATAAATGACGCAGGAAAAAAATATGGCCTCTACGGGAGTAAATCCCAATTTAGTGGCGCTTAAGCCAAATGCAAAAGAGACGGGAATGTAGCCAATGGCGATTGGGAGGCTATCCCAAATACCTTCTTTAAATGACGAAGCCTTGTGTGGTAGCGGACTCTCGGATTCTATTGGTATATCAGATGCGGATTTATCAGGCATTGGCATAGAGTATTTTATTTTTTTGTTAACAGATGAAACAACATTAACAAAATATGATGAAAGTGAAAATATAAAATATATAAATTATTTAAATAATATCATTGAGAACAAAAGGATTGATAGTGATCGGAAGGAGAATACTGGATAGCCGTGAATTTTTGTTAATGTCTTCACGGCTATCAGATGCAGAATAAAGGAAAGGTGAATTTATGCTTTGTGAGCGGCTTTTAGCCATCCATCTACCGTTTTTTGATGTGTTTTGATCCAGTCTTCAGCTTGGCGTTCAATATCAGCTTCTGAAATTTTAGCATTATGCATGAGCCGATTTTGAGCACTGATATCCGCAATAGGTAAGGTCATCACAGCAAAAAGTTTCGCCGCAGCGGGGTTCTTTTCCGCCCACGCTTTGTTTGCCACGATACGCATGGAACTGGGAGGGAAACCATAGTTACGTCCGTTAGGCAATTGGGTGTTGATGGTATCTCCCTCACCGATCGCAGAGAAGGGGACTTGCAGCCAAACGACATCTTTTCCAGGTTTCAGTACATCACTTACCCAATAAGGTGTCCAGGTGTAATAGAGGATAGGCTTACCTGCCCGATAACGAGCAATCGTGTCAGCCATCATCGCCGCATAATTGCCTTGGTTTTGTTCCACGGTATTTTTTAATCCATAAGCAGCTAAATGATGATTAATTGCACTTTCACACCCCCATCCAGGGTTACAGCCTGTCAAATCTGCTTTTCCATCGCCATTACTATCAAACAGCTTGGCAAGTTTGGGATCTTTTAATTGAGCAATATTGGTGATGTGATATTTTTCTGCGGTTTTTTTATCAATAAGATACCCTTGAGCCGCATTTATGACATAACTTCCCTTGCGATAGAAGATGTTATCTCCTCCAGCAGCCTTGTACGAGGCATCATGGAGTGGCACCCAATTGACGGCCATAAAAGTGGCATCACCAGAAGCAATGGAAGTGTAAGCAACGTTATAATCAACTTCTTTGATCGGTTTGACGTCGTAGCCGAGTTTTTCTAATGTCTTGCAGACAATCAACGTCTGAAATGTTTCCTCAGTGATTGTACTTTGCAGCGGTTGTACACTGATCCCTTTGCCGGGAAGGTCAGTTGCAGAGGCTACTGATGATAATGAAAGGCTCATGAATACTATAGAGAGCGCTGTAAAAATTATCCCCTTATTCATGATCTCTTTGCATAAGGTGATTATGCGCATGGTTGTTTCCTCCTTTTGTTGCCAGGTCGGATATTGTTGAGGGTATTATTTTGACTGGCATGATTTTGATGGACGATTTTTTTTTCTTATTGAGCAAATTGAGAGAAAAAATAGGCGCAGTAAGCCTATTGGCCCAGAGCAATACCAATGTCCTCCTCTGGTTCGATGATTTTTACCCAAGGATTGAGTCAGGCGATCAAGGATAATGGCGAGAATGACAATGCCTGTACCGCCAACGGCGGCTAATCCTATATCAAGGCGACCAATACCGCGCAATACCATCAGCCCCAAGCCACCAACGGCAATCATAGAAGCGATGACGACCATGGAAAGCGCTAACATCAAAGTTTGATTCACTCCTGCCATGATTGTAGGCATTGCCAACGGCAATTGCACTTTGAACAGCATCTGCCGTGGGCTTGCGCCGAATGATCTAGCGGCTTCAATTAAATCTGATGGAACCTGTTTTATGCCCAAAATTGTCAGGCGAATAATCGGTGGTAATGCAAAAATAATGGTGACGATAACGCCGGGTACATTACCTATGCCAAACAGCATTACGATGGGAACGAGATAAACGAAAGCAGGCGTGGTTTGCATGGCATCCAGTAAGGGACGAACAATTTTGGCTAGCCGTTCATTACGAGCCAACCCGATCCCAAGAGGAAGCCCAATGATAAGGCAGAAAAATAGGGCAGTGAGCACCAGAGCCATAGTTATCATCGCTTCTGACCATGCCCCAATTGCACCGATCATGATCAGTGAAATGAAAGCGATCACGCCTATTCCTGCTCCGGCAATTTGCCAGGCCAGTAATGCAAAAAACAAAATGGTGATGGGAGGAGGCAGTGTCGTCAGGAACTGTTCAAAACCACTGAGGACAATATCTACCGGAACGCGGATGACTTGAAAAACAGGTCGGAAGTGCACAACAATCCAATCAATGATATTGGTCACCCATGAGTCAAACGGAATGAGCTTATGCTGAAAAGGTGACATGAAATCAAAATGTGCTGGAGGCGTATTGGTTGCAGAAGTATTCAGCCAATCGTGGTTTGATGCAGGAGCAGCAGTGCCACTGTCCATCCAGGGATCACTGTTGTTGGAGGGATCAGTGACTGTCTGTGGAGAATTATTGTCCATTGGGTGCCTCCTTATCTAAGGCCTGTAGCAATATTCCTTTGGAAATGACACCTAAATAACGGCTATTGTTATCTATGACAGGAACGGCACAGGGAGATTGCGCGACAGTGGATATCAATTCGTTTAGCGGAACATCTGCTGAAACGGCGGTGGGTTTTTCCAATATGGCATGTTCAATGGATTTTTTTTCTGTCAATGCTTGTTGCAGGGAATTGACAGATACCACGCCAATAAATTTCTGGCCTTTTTCGATTAAATAGCCATAGTTTCTGTCTTCATTATCCAGCACTTTCAATGCAGAGCGGGGACCAAAACCTGCTGCGGCATGAAGCAACGTTTCTGGGCGGCGGCGGGCAATGTCTTTGGCTGAGAAGACATGCCCAACATCCACACCACGGAAAAATGTTTTGACATATTCATTAGCAGGGCTATTCATAATCTCATCAGGTGTACCGACCTGAACGACAATACCGTCCTGCATGATGGCAATGCGATCACCGATACGCATGGCTTCATCCAAGTCATGGGAAATAAAAACCACGGTACGTTGATGTTCCCCTTGCAGGCGCAGTAATTCATCTTGCATTTCGGCACGGATGAGAGGATCGAGGGCCGAGAAAGCTTCATCCATTAACAGAATATCGGGATTGTTAGCCAAAGCTCTGGCTAACCCAACACGTTGCTGCATCCCACCGGAAAGTTCATCGGGATATGATAGCGCGTAGTTTTCGAGATTGACTTGTTGCAGCGTTTCAAGTGCTTTTTGATGACGCTCTTCTTTGGGGACACCCGCAAGTTCCATACCAAACGCCGTATTCTCCAGAATATTCAAATGTGGCATCAGTGCAAATGACTGGAAGACCATGCTGATCTTGCTGCGGCGAACGTCTCGTAGCTGAGTTTCTGTGATGGTGGAAATCTCTTCGTTGTCGATAAGTACATGACCTTTGGTCGGCTCAATCAGACGATTGAGAAGACGTACTAGTGTGGATTTACCTGAACCAGATAATCCCATGATCACAAATATTTCGCCTTCTTCAATGGCCAGATTGACATCTTGAACACCGACGGTAAGACCTGTTTTTTCAAGTATTTGTTCTTTGCTGAAACCAGATGCTAATAAATTAAATGCTGGCTCAGGATTATTACCAAATATTTTATAGAGATTCTTAACTTCAAGTTTAACAGTCATGGAATAATATTTTCCTGTTGTTGATGATATATTGTGTTTAATTACTCCGGTGCTATTTTATCAACATATACCCTAACATATTAAAATGTACTGACAACCCCTTATTTTAAATCATTAATAAAATTTTATGTTTTTCCATGACATAATATGGGAAGGATAAAGTAAGTTTTTGGGTGTTAATTTAATGAAATTCAACCAGGTAAATGCCTTTTCTCATAAAACAAAAAAAGGCATTATTATGCATGAACTTAATTGGGTTTTTATTTTAGTGTATTACATCGGTTTTTATGATCTTTTGGTTTTTATGCTTATTTTTTAGTTGCATATACCAATCGCCTTTCAAGATGCGGCTTATATCTCCCGCTACGTGGGGAGATATAATCAATCACATTGATTTACAAGCTGCAACTTGAAGTTGGATTGGTATATACTAATCGTCCTTCAAGGTGCGTCTTATTATACGCATTAAGCTTCAAGTTGCAATTTACAACACTATATGAAACTTGATTTCATTTCTCCCCGCTTCGTGGGGAGAAATCGCACGCATCTTGAAGTTAGATTGATATAACAATAGCATATGTCATTTATAATTATTGTTTTTTATAATTGATTAACCACATGGTATGGAATTGAAATTTAATGCTCAATATTAATTTTAGGTATTTTCTATGTATTGAAATTTTACAGATGAATTTTCAATGAGTATTTATACTCATTAAACTTCAAGTTGCAATTTACAACACGATATTACACTCATCTTGAAGTTAGATTGGTATATATACATAGGTTTTCATAATACTGAGAGTATCAGATGTTGGAGTTCCTTACCCCGCGCAGTACGCGGGGTAAGGAATACTCCTATCATTTTGAAACGTTATTTATTAAATAGTGTGTTAATCGATATGGAATTTAATATCTAATAATTGGTGAAATAACGAATTGAAATCCATTATGCCTGATTCACATTTCACATCTTAGTGCCTGGGCGATGATCTTCACGCAGTTTGTGAGTGAACGCTGTTAATGCTTGGGTATAACTGGCTTTTTCGCACCATTGAGTTGATTGGCAGCAGTGTAGTGTATCTCTTTTAGAGAAATTAGCTCCCTTTAACCTGGAATCGACGGATGATATGTCACTGTGTTTACTATAAAGAATAACACTTCTAGTAAAATTTCTGGGTGCTATATTATTTAGTAATAATAAAAACTAATATATGTGTATTATATTGAGATAATTTAATTGTGAAATTTATACTATATATGGTTGTTAATTTAATTAGTTTGACTATATGTGGTGTTTTAATCTTTTTTAAAGAGGTAACATTAAAAATAAAGTATTATAACTTATTGGCAGAGCCATAATTTTAATTGTCAGAGGGCGCGATGGTTTCTTTATCAAATTGTCAGATGTGTAACCGAATTCATCATTGCAAATTGATGAATGAGAGATTTAGGCTAGTACAGAAATTTTCAATAATAAATTAAATGGAGGTAGTTTATGTATCATCATTACCTGAATACTCCAGAAGGATTTCCCAAGCCTTATGTACATATCACTGCGGACGATGAAGGAGTAACCAGTATCTATTTCGTCAATGAAAAGAAAGAATTAGAATCGAAGAGTGTGATAACCAGGCAGTGCACGAAAGAGTTGCAAGAATATTTTAAAGGAAAACGGCTAACATTTACCGTTCCCTTAAGTATGCAGGGAACTGAATTCCAAAAGCGTGTTTGGCAGAAACTGTGTAAAATTCCTTATGGAGAAATGTGGAGTTATAAACAGTTGGCGCTAACATTGGGATCGGTAAATTATTGTCGTGCGGTTGGTATGGCGAATTCACGCAACCCTATTTCTTTGATTGTGCCTTGTCATCGGGTGATTGGACATGATGGTAAATTGGTTGGCTATACCGGTGGGCTGGATATCAAAAGGTGGCTACTCGATCATGAAAAGAATAGAAAGGTAAAAAGTAAACAGAATTAAAATAAAACGCTAATTTATTTGTGAAATCACCATTGGCGTATAAAATCAATCAATGTAATTAAACAAAAAGTGTGTTTTTTACATTCGGTTATATGTTTCGTGATCTATGTTGCAGACAGTGGACTACATTATTTGCTGTACTGTACGTGACACAGAGTTCGTGTCTTTTTTATTAAAGGTAAGTTTTAATGTCAAAAATTAAAGGTAACGTTAAGTGGTTCAATGAATCCAAAGGATTTGGTTTCATCACTCCAGAAGATGGTAGTAAAGATGTTTTTGTACACTTTTCCGCCATTCAGTCTAGCGGATTCAAGACTCTTGCTGAAGGCCAAAAAGTAGAGTTTGAAATTACTGAGGGTGCGAAAGGTCCATCTGCTGCAAACGTTGTCGCAATCTAATTTCGAATCCCGTATTCTGAAAACCCGTTTTGATAACGGGTTTTTTTTATTTTATTAGCTTTTAGACTAATCGTCTTTCAAGATACGTCTTATATCTCCTGCTACGCGGGGAAATATAAACAAGCAAAGCTGCAACTTGAAGTTGGATTAGTATAGATAGTTACAGTTTGTTCATCATGGCAAAAGCCAATATTGTCATCAACAATGAGCCGATCACATTCACCAAAATGCTAAACAGTGCCCAACCTATTTTTCCGGCCTGCAACAAGTAAACGACTTCAGCGGAAAAAGTGGAAAAGGTCGTTAGCCCACCGCAAAACCCTGTCGTTAGCATCAGCTTCCAAACCGGATCGAGATGTGTGGCTTTATTAAAATAGGCCAAACCCAATCCAATGATAAAGGCACCAAGACAATTTGCCGTCAGAGTACCAACGGCAATAGGGGAAGCAGGTGTATTTAGGCGAAGGCTGATGAACCAGCGTAGTACACTACCCAAGCCACCACCAATAAATACAGCAAATATAATATTCATCATGATGGTGGCAACAGATTATTTGATTTCTACGCCCTTGGCCTGCAAGTCAGCATGGTATGAAGAGCGAACAAACGGACCACAGGCAGCATGAGTAAAGCCCATTTCTAACGCGGCTTCTTTCATTTCATCGAATTCAGCAGGGCTGACATAACGCTGTACTGGCAGGTGATGGCGACTTGGTTGTAAATATTGCCCCAAAGTCAGCATAGTAACACCGTGGCTACGCAAATCACGCATGACCTCTAAAATTTCTGCGTTAGTTTCACCTAATCCCACCATCAAACCTGATTTGGTCGGGATATCTGGATGTGCTTCTTTGAATTTTTCCAGTAGTTTCAACGACCAGGCATAGTTGGCACCAGGGCGAACCTGACGATAAACCCGTGGCACGTTTTCCAAATTGTGGTTGAACACGTCAGGAGGAGTGGCAGTCAGTATTTCCAGAGCACGATCCATACGTCCGCGGAAATCTGGTACTAACGTTTCAATCTTAATTGATGGATTTTTTTCACGAATAGCCGTGATACAGTCAGCAAAATGTTGTGCACCACCATCACGCAGATCGTCACGGTCAACCGATGTAATAACGACATAACGCAGCCCCATGTCCTGGATAGTCTGCGCGAGCTTGATAGGTTCATTTGCATCAGGTGCATTTGGGCGACCATGAGCGACGTCACAGAATGGACAGCGACGAGTGCAGATGGCGCCAAGGATCATAAAAGTGGCGGTTCCGTGGTTAAAACACTCAGCAAGGTTAGGGCAGGAGGCTTCTTCACAGACAGAATGCAACCCATTTTTGCGCATTGCCGCTTTGATACCCTGAATGCGGCTGGAATCCGCAGGAAGTTTGATTTTCATCCACTCAGGTTTACGCAAAAGTGCTTCACGTTCTGTGGCAATTGTTTTCACAGGGATCAAAGCCATCTTGTCTGCGTCGCGGTATTTGACACCTCGTTCCATCTGAATTGGTTTACTCATAATCGTGCTTCTTCCAGTTATATTCTTCAGATTTTGACTTACTGCCTGATGGTTATGAGAAAAATATCGAGGGCAATAAATCCATTCAAATTTTTTTGAAAAATGTTAAAAAATTATATCATCTTTCATCGATGAGTTGGAATCCCAAGAGCTGACAGAATTTTTCTACCAGAATGGGTTGTACATCTTCAATGGTCACTCCGGTGACGAAATCACTGAGTTGGACCATTTGCATTCCTGCATAACCACAAGGGTTTATGCGTAAAAATGGTTGTAAGTCCATTGCAATATTCAATGCCAGACCGTGGAAAGAGCATCCTTTTCGGATACGCAAACCAAGGGAACATATTTTGTTACCTGCGACATAAACTCCGGGAGCATCTGGGCGGGCATATGATTCCACGCCAAAATGCGCCAGCGTTTCGATGACGGTATTTTCGATTGAAGTGACCAATTGACGCACCCCAATTTTTGACCGTTTTAAGTCAATCAAAACATACATGACTTGCTGTCCGGGACCATGATAAGTAATCTGTCCTCCTCTGTCTGACTGAACAACAGGGATATCACCAGGTGCAAGTATATGTTCAGCTTTGCCGGCTTGGCCTTGCGTAAATACTTTTTCGTGCTGGACAAGCCAGATTTCATCAGGTGTTTCCACTGTACGTTGCTCGGTAAACTGGTGCATAGCATCAGAAACCGGTTCGTAGGGTTGAATACCTAACTGGCGTAAAATAATGGTGTTATGTTGCAATGGAAATTTCACATTCATTAACAAAAAGTGCCCGCCAGTATAACGCTGTAATATGATTCCCACCAGTTTGAGAATGCCTTAATGCAACAATATTGTTCATTAGGCGAATATATTTTTATTTTATATTATCATAGTTATATATTTTGACGATTTTCCCTTTAATCTCCTGTTTGAGCTAGCAGATGGTCAAAAAAAACCAATTCCTGATTGTGGGGCATCTTTGTAGTTTTCTGGTGCTCCTTTACAGCCTCTCAATGTTGCTGCCTACTTTTGTGGCTCTGTTTTATAAAGAAAAAAGTGTTTTTGCTTTTTTTGAGACATTTGTCATTGGCTTGGTTACAGGTGGAATAGGCTGGTACTTTACCCGTAAAACCAAGGCACAGCCCAGTACACAAGATGGATTTCTTATCATTGTACTTTTCTGGCTGTTGTTCTCATTGCTGAGTGCTTTGCCTTTTGTACTCGATAAAAGTTTAAACATCAATTTGGTAGATGCAATGTTTGAAGGGATATCTGGCATTACGACTACCGGAGCCACGGTATTGAATGATGTTTCAGCCCTGCCCAAATCCGTGCTCTATTATCGCGCTCAGCTCAATTTTATTGGTGGTTTGGGAGTTATTGTCCTTGCCGTTGCCATCTTGCCTTTATTGGGGATTGGTGGAGCCAAACTCTATCAATCAGAAATGCCTGGCCCTTTCAAAGAAGAACGGTTGACTCCCCGGCTTGCGGATGGCGCCAAGAGTTTATGGGTAGTGTATTTGCTGCTGGGCGGACTCTGTTCAGCCAGTTTTTGGGCCGCAGGAATGTCGTGGTTTGACGCTATCTGTCATGGGATCTCAACGGTTTCTTTGGGCGGATTTTCTACTCGCAATGAGAGTCTTGGTTATTACGACAGTGCAGCCATTGAAATGGTAGGTGGTATTTTTTCAGTTCTGTCAGCCGTCAACTTTACGCTCTATTTTGTTGCCCTGACGGGCAGGAGCTTAAAACCGCTGCTAAAAAATGCTGAATTGCAATTTTTCTTACTGGTATTGGCGGTGATCGTTGGCATTATCTGGTTAGAGTTATACCGTTCAGGCATGTATGGCGTAACAGAAGCTTTTGTTCACGGCTTTTTCATGACCAGCTCTATGATGACGGATAATGGTTTAGCAACCTCTGATTATGCTCAATGGCCTCCCCATACAATATTGTTATTGCTGGCAGTGAGTTTTTTTGGTGGCTGCGTGGGATCAACGTGTGGGGGCATTAAAGCTCTCCGTTTCATGATCCTGGCAAAACAGAGTATTAGTGAGATTAACCAGCTTATTCATCCCAATGCCATCTCAACAATTAAAATTGGCAAATCTGTGGTTCAGGAAAGAGTGCTGCGTTCTGTCTGGGGATTCTTCTTTCTCTATGTCTTTTTTAGTTGTTTTTTTATCTGGGCCTTGAATTTGCTCGGTTATGATTTGATGACGTCATTTGCCACTGCGGCTGCTTGTATTAATAATATGGGGATAGGATATGGCGCGACAGCGCAAGGATTCGGTAATCTTGATCCTATAGCGAAATGGATGATGTGTGCGGCTATGTTGTTGGGAAGGCTAGAAATTTACCCAATATTGATTTTATGTTCAAAAACGTTTTGGCGTTTTTGATCAGAATGTTAGAGCGAACATTAATTAATTTTATGGCGTATTGGGCTAAGTCTCCACGAAATAATCATACCTGCATTTGACTCAATGTTTTTTATTAACAATGCGCTGATACACGTCAGCGCATTGTATTTTAATGAATCGAGGTTGTACCATTACAGTACAACGCGAACCAACTCTAACTGCCCCAATTCTTCATACAGCGTTTCAACTTGCTCAATATGTGTCGCATTGATGGTAATGGAGACGGAATGGTAATTGCCTTTGCTGCTGGGTTTCACGGCTGGAGAATAATCGCCTGGGGCATGGCGCTGAACCACTTCAATCACTTGATCCACCAGCTCAGGTTGAGCCAAGCCCATCACTTTGTAGGTGAATGAGCAAGGAAACTCAAGCAGTTCATTTAATTTCGTTTTCATGGGTATTCCTAAAATATCTTTGCCACGGCATCATGGTTGATTTGCCGTGGCGTGGTAATTTTCTAACGGTATGTAATTAATATAGGTTCAATATCTGGCTTTCAAGAGATTAGCCGAACCAGTGATGGAACATCAGCCGGATATAGTCGATCATACGGCTAAAGAAGCCACCTTCTTTGACTTCCTGCATCACAACTAATGGGCGTTGTTCAATGGTTTTACCATCAAGCTGGAAGTTGATAGTTCCGACAACTTGATTTTTAGCGAGTGGTGCGTGCAGTTCGGTATTGTTCAATACATAGCTGGCTTTCAGGTCTTTCAAACGGCCACGGGGGATAGTCAGGTAAACATTTTTGTCAACACCCAATTGCACTTTATCAGTATCACCATACCAGATTGGCTCTGACGCAAATTCTTTACCAACTTGTAGTGGTGAAACCGTTTCGAAGAAGCGGAAACCCCAAGTCAATAATTTTTTGCTGTCGGTTTCACGTCCCTTAAAGGTTGGGCTGCCCATTACGGCAGAAATCAAGCGCATATTGCCTTCGGTAGCTGAAGCAACAAGGTTATATCCCGCACCACTAGTATGGCCCGTTTTAATACCGTCAACATTCAAGCTCTTATCCCATAACAAGCCATTACGATTAGGCTGACGAATGTTGTTGTAAGTAAAATCTTTTTCTTTGTAGATAGCATATTCATCCGGTACGTCACGGATCAGGGCTTGGCCAATCAATGCCATATCATGAGCAGAGCTATATTGGCCGGGGGCGTCCAGGCCATGAACGGTTTGAAAATGGGTATTTTTCAGCCCCAAATTTTGCACATATTGATTCATTAAGCTAACGAATGCATCTTGACTTCCTGCCACGTAGTCTGCCATCGCAACACAGGCATCGTTGCCAGATTGCAAGTTGATACCGCGGGAGAGCATAGCGACAGAAACTTGGTCACCGGGTTTTAAAAACATCAGGGACGAGCCTTTAAAGACCGGATTACCCGTTGCCCAGGCATCTTTACCTACAGTAACAATATCATCTGGTTTGATTTTTCCTGACTTAATGGCCTGACCAATGACATAGCTGGTCATCATTTTGGTCAGACTGGCCGGATCGCGGCGGACATCTGCATCTTTTTCAGCTAATACCTTTCCTGAGTTGTAATCAATCAGAATATAGGCTTCTGAATCCAGTTCTGGTACACCAGGGATCATGGTTTTGAAATTATCATCCGCGTAGGCAGATGCGGAAATGCTGGCAGCCAGAGCAATGCCTAATGTGGCTCTTTTAATAAAACGGGAAGTAACTATGTATTTCATGATTGATTAGATAACATCCGTGAGAGAAGGATTGATAATAAATGACATAATAACAAATGAAAAAAAAGCTGACATTAAACAAAACTGAGTGCAGCAGATTTATCTGCCTGCTGACAGGAAAATATCAGCAGGCGGTGATGTTATTTATCGCGTTATCGTGATTGTGTTTAAGGGATCAGGGAGCAACAATAAACGAAGATTGCTGCATCTGATCTGTCAATTTCTTTTGTAATTCCATAGCTTGCTGGCGGTTATTGAATGGGCCAAGCTGGACGCGATAGACGTTACCAAATGGGATAATACGCCCTTGAACATTAAAGCGCTGGCTCAAGGTTTGCTGCCATTCTTTGGCTTTTGGTTCAGCACTGATTGCACCTACTTGCACCATGTAACCGTTTGTTGATTCAGGTGCAGGGGAGGTAGTAGCCCGTTCAACGGGGGGTTGTTGCTCTGTCTTCTCGTCAGCAGAATTGCTTGTTACAGCAGGAAGCATTGATGATTGAGAACTAAGATTAGGTCTTTCAGGTAAAGCAAAGCTCTGTTTAACAATCGTCGATCCTTCTGTTCCCAAACCAGAAAGTGAGCCGTCAGGTGAAACGAGAATACCATCCAGTTTCACTTTGCTTTGTGGCATCAAATTGAGCCGCTCTGCTGCTGCATGAGATAACTCAATGATTTTTCCAGGCTTATTGTATGGGCCTCGATCATTGATCCTGACAATCATCATGCGTCCATTGCTTAAGTTAGTGACACGAACATAACTTGGAATAGGCAGGGTCGGGTGCGCTGCCGCTAAAGCATAGGGACTCGCTCGTTCACCAATTGCTGTCAGCTTTCCATTGGATTCTTCACCGAACCAACTGGCATAGCCTGTCTGGGTAAAGTGAGCAAGGTCTTGCACTATGTGATAGGTTTGCCCATCCCGCTGATAATCTCGGTTAGCACTTGGATGGTAAGGCTCATATTGAGGCTCCGCCCCCAAAACATCACGTGTTGGAACTGGGGGAAGAGAAGATGTCTGATCGTTACCGGTTATGTTACAGCCTGACATTAGTACCGCTACGATGCTAAGTATAAGCCACTGTTGACGCATGAAACTTCTTCCTCATAAACTTTTGGACAATAATTTACGATGCGTATGTATCGACATGATAATGCCGAACCCCGCCATTAGGACAATTAATGCTGATCCCCCATAACTAATCAACGGCAGGGGAACACCGACTACCGGCAGGATACCGCTTACCATGCCGATATTGACAAAAACATAGACAAAGAAAATCAGTATTAATCCTCCGACCATAACTCGGCCGAAAGTATTCTGTGCTTTGGTTGCAATAAATAGACCACGCATAATGACTAGCAAGTAGAGTGCCAGCAAAACCAGGACGCCAATTAACCCCAATTCTTCAGACAGAACGGCGAAAATAAAGTCAGTGTGTCGTTCCGGCAAGAATTCTAACTGCGATTGGGTGCCTTGTAGCCAGCCTTTTCCAAATATTCCCCCTGAACCAATAGCAATTTTGGATTGAATGATGTGATAGCCTTTGCCCAATGGGTCACTTTCTGGGTCCAATAGCATCATAACGCGGGCGCGTTGGTAATCATGCATCAGGAAGAACCACAATATTGGGATGAAACAGGCAAGCAGCAAAACAGCAACGCCAATGAGTTTCCAATTCATCCCCGCCAGAAATAGGATGAATATCCCAGAAGCCGCAATCAAAATAGATGTACCTAAATCCGGTTGGGCTGCTACCAGTAGCGTAGGGGTGAAAATCAAAACCAGTGCAATGCCCGTATTTTTCAGCGAAGGTGGACAGAGATCTCGGTTCATAAAGCGAGCCACCATCAAAGGTACAGCGATTTTGGCAATTTCTGACGGCTGAAAACGTACAATGCCCAGATCTAACCAGCGTTGCGCTCCCTTACTGATCTGCCCAAAAACATCAACGAAGATGAGCAGGATAACACAGGCAATATAGAGGTAAGGCGCCCAATTTTCGTACATGCGTGGCGGAACTTGAGCCAGGGCGAACATCACGATAAGACCCATGATGACTTGTCCTATTTTCCGCTCCATCATATCCATGTCTTGCCCACTGGCGCTCCACATAATGAAAAGGCTGTAGACCAGTAATGCCAGAACGCATAGCACTAATGGAATATCTATATGTAGTCGAGTCCAGAAAGGGATCTTGTTTGATGAATCTGTCATGATGTTACTCAATAGTTTCTGTTTTGGGTAGCTTGTGTTTTGGCCGTATTGACTCCTGTTTCAGCAGCGGCGCTGGCAGGAGAGGTGTTTTTGCTATCCCTGAGTAAAATATGATCCAGAATTTGACGCACAATAGTGCCGACAGACGGCCCAGCGCCACCATTTTCAAGAATAATGGAAACGGCAACCGTCGGGTTGTCATAAGGCGCAAAGGCAATCATCAGCTTATGATCACGTAGATGTTCAGCAAGTTTACTTGCATTGTAGGTTTCATAACTGAAAACCTGGGCTGTACCTGACTTAACAGCCGCTTTATATGGCGTACCGGCAAAGGATCTACGCGCTGTGCCATTTGGCGCATTGGCAACACCATACATGCCATCTTTAGCAATTTCCCAATACCCAGAATGAATATCCCCAATCGGTTCGCTGGCAGGGGGCTGGTAAGGCTGCATTTCGCCATTTACACGCGTATTCATCAAAAAATGGGGTGTTTTTACTACGCCATCATTAATCAAAATCATTAAAGCCTTTACCATCTGCATAGGGGTTGCAGTCCAGTATCCTTGGCCGATACCAACGGAAATCGTATCGCCTTGATACCACGGTTTTTTATAGCGTTTAAGTTTCCATTCACGGGTCGGCATATTACCAGGATTTTCTTCTTTCAAATCAATACCAGTAAATTGACCATAGCCGAATTTCGTCATCCATTCGGAGATCTTATCGATACCCATATCATAGGCGAGTTGATAGAAAAAAGTATCCGCTGACTCGACAATCGATTTGTGCACATTCAGCTTGCCATGTCCCCAGCGTTTCCAATCACGGTAGCGTTTCTCTGAACCTGGCAGTTGCCACCACCCAGGATCATTGATAGTAGTGTTCTTGGTAATGACATCACTACTAAGGGCGGCAACGGCAATAAAAGGCTTCACGGTTGATGCTGGTGGATAAGCACCTTGTGTGGCACGGTTAATTAAGGGGCGATTAGGATCATTGAGCAGAGATTTATAGTCCTGGCTCGAAATACCATCGACAAATAGATTCGGATCATAGCTTGGGTTGGATACCATAGCCAAAACTTCCCCTGTACGGGGATCGGTAACAACCACACCTGCCCGGCTGGTCGTCAGTATCTCTTCGATATAGGTTTGCAACTCTAAGTCAATGGACAGGTAAATATCTTTGCCAGCTTGTGGTGGTTGTTCATGTAGCTGGCGGATCACTTTACCGCGGTTGTTGACTTCGACTTCTTCATAGCCCGGTTTGCCATGCAGAACGGATTCATAATAACGTTCAATACCTAGTTTTCCGATATCATGGGTGGCTGCATAATCTGCAAGAATACCTTCTTTTTCTAGTCGCTCTACATCTTTGTCGTTGATTTTAGCAACATAGCCGATCACATGAGTGAGAGCGGAACCATAAGGGTAATAGCGGCGTTGGTATCCTTTGATTTCCAATCCCGTAAAACGGTATTGGTTAACGGAGAACCGAGCAACCTGAACTGGAGTCAATGAGGTTTTTAGCGGAATAGAGGTAAAACGGCGTGCGCGTTGGCGCTCTTTTTTGAAGGTTTCAATATCTTCATCAGTCAGTCCAACGACGGAGCGCAGATCATTTAATGTCTTATCAAGGTCAGCGACTTTTTGTGGCACGATTTCTAACTGATAAATAGTGCGGTTAGCTGCCAGTGGTGTGCCATTACGGTCATAAATAATGCCCCTGCTTGGGGCTATGGGAACGAGCTTAATACGATTTCCATTCGAACGGGTCTGGTAATCTTCGTGGCGTGTGATCTGGAGATGATAGAGATTGGCAAACAGGATGCCCGTTAAAATAATAATGCCTATAAACGCCACGAGTGCGCGGCGTATGAATAAGGCCGATTCAGCCGAATGATCGCGAAAAGGGGTTCGTTGATTCTTCATCCCATTGCCAGAATTCACGGTGTCAGATTACCCAATTTATTCCCGATGATAAGGGTGGTTAGTAGTGATGCTCCACGCCCGATAAAGGCTCTCCGCAACCAGAACTCGTACAAGAGGATGTGGCATGGTTAAAGGAGAAAGTGACCAGCTCTGTTCCGCAGCTGCTTTACAGGCAGGGGCCAAACCTTCAGGACCACCAATTAACAGGCTGACGTTTCTGCCATCCAACTTCCAACGTTCAAGCTGTTGTGCCAATTGTGGGGTATCCCAACGAGAACCAGGGATATCCAGAGTCACAATGCGATTCCCTTTACCGACGGCAGCCAGCATCTGTTCGCCTTCTTTTTCCAGAATGCGCTTGATGTCAGCATTTTTGCCCCGTTTTCCCGCTGGAATTTCAATCAGCTCAAAAGGCATATCTTTGGGAAAACGATGCAAATAATCCATAAAGCCGGTCTGTACCCAGTCCGGCATTTTTGTTCCTACAGCGACCAGTTGTAACTTCAAACTCAGCTCCAGAGTTTTTCCAGTTCGTACATACGACGGCTGTCTTCTTGCATCACATGGACCATGATTTCGCCGAGATCGACGACTATCCAGTCTGAAATGCCTTGTCCTTCAACACCTAAAGGCATAATGCCGGCTTGGCGGCAGTCATCCACCAGATGATCTGCCACAGACATCAAATGGCGATTTGATGTTCCGGTGCAGATAACCATGCAGTCAGTAATGCTGGATTTTCCACGAACGTCTATAGAAACAATATCTTGTGCTTTGGAATCTTCAAGTCTATCAATAACAAATTGTTGTAGTTCTGTGCCTTGCAAAAGGATCACCTTTATTTCATCAAATTGGTTAAGTAACGCAGAATAATAGCACGCCAATCTCTATAAAAGTAAGCGAGTTAGCTGCAAATCACCGCATGGTTTCGTTATTTCTTATAGAGTCCCTGTGAATCGATATAATTTTGTATCGATGGGGGCAGCAAATCATCACAGCTTATCCCTTGCTGGTGACGTTGACGGATATCCGTTGCTGAAATGTTTAACAACGGAGTGGCTGCCAGATGAATATAACCATATGGTTTTTGGCTCAGTGGGAGTGGAGAACCAATTTGGTGCTTTTCAAGCCACAATTGCATTCCTGGAGCCGTAAGTTGGCTTTGATAACCCGGACGGGAGCAGACCAGCAGATGACAAATATCGAGTAATTCTTCCCACTTATGCCAGGTATGAATAGCTTGTAATGAGTCCTGGCCAATGATGAATGCCAATGGATGTTGCTCACCGATTTCCTGACGAAAGGATTTCAGAGTTTCTATGGTGTAAGAAGGCGCTTGCCGCTCTAGCTCACGGGTATCTACAGTAAACAGAGGATTATCCCGCACGGCCAGACGCACCATTTCCAATCGTTGCTGGGCAGTTGCCTCCGGTTGAGGGCGATGTGGGGGAACGTGATTCGGTAATAAGATAACCTGCTTAAGTCCCACTAGGTGGGCTAATGCTTCCACAGGACGTAAATGACCATAATGGATGGGATCAAATGTGCCACCGAATAAAGCCTGAATAACCGGATAATTCCCATTGGTTACAGAATCAGTGGCATTGATTGGGGTAATATTCGTTGAGTCAATATCTTGAACGATATTGATTGGATCAGTAGATTCAGGCATTCAGAAAGCTCTCTGGTAATGATTTTCCGCATAACAACATGGAAAGCGTTTCCAGGTCAGCCCAAATGGATTGGCTATAATCCTGTTTGACGCGCAGTTCCATCTGGGTCAACAAATGTATGGCAGATTGCAGTTCTCGCTGTGACAGACGCTGTAGTGCAGTTGACAGCAATGCCCTACGATTTTGCCAAATCTTGTGTTGATCAAACAAAGTCTTCAGAGGGACGGTCGTATATTGACGCTTAAGTACCAACAGTAGCATGAGTTCCCTCTGTATGGTACGGAGCAAAATAACCGTCTCGGTATCTTCCTGCCGCAGTTGTTTCAGTATATGCCATGCCCGCTTTATTTTTCCTGCCAGCAAAGCATCAACCCAATGATAAGGAGAAAAGTGAGCCGCATCGTTAACAGCTTCTTCTACACGAGGAAGTGTCAATCGATTGTCGGGATAGAGCAGGGAAAGGCGTTCCAGGGCTTGGGCCATTGCCAATAGGTTTCCTTCATAGCAATAGCACAGTAATTGATTGGCTTCATTTTCCAGTAATAGCCCCAGGTTTTTGGCACGTTGTGCCACCCATTGTGGCAGGCGATTTTGCTCAGGTGTCAAGCAACTGACATATACCCCATTTTGCCCAATCGCTTTGAACCACGAGCTATTTTCTTGTGCTTTAGTCAGTTTGTGTCCGCGCAATATCAGTAAAATATCTGAATGCAGCAACGCTGACAGCTTGGTCAGCCGCTCTGCCATTGTGGTATTAGGGCCATTTTCTGGAAGCAGCAGAGTGAGAGACTGACGGCTGGCAAACAGGCTAAGTGACTGACATAAGCTGAAGATTTCATCCCAATCGGTATGGTTATCCAATGTAAAGGTGAAATGCTCCATAAAGCCATGTTGTTCAGCCACTTTGCGGATGCTGTCTTGACTTTCCTGCAATAGTAATGGCTCATTGCCCCACAACAGGTAGTTGCCTCGCAGCCCTTCATTGAGCTGCGAGAAAAGTTGTTCAGGATACAGTCGGATCATTGCTTCTGTGTAGCCGCAGCTTTTTGTTTTGCTTCAGCTTTCAAGAGTTCTGCGCCATGAACGGTTAACAATTGGCGCATAAGCTGACGAGCAGCCTGTTCGCGCATTTCCTGTTTAACCAATTCATCTTCTGCATCTTTTGCCAGCGCTTCCAAAGGATTATCGAAGAACGAACGATCAACCTTTGCTCGCAATGGATAGATGCTACCATTTGGCATCAGAACTTGCGCATCAACATTCAGTACCAACAGACGCTCAGCCGCTTTACCATCCTGAAAGATAGAAACTGTCTCTTTGTTTTCACTAGAGCTAACCAGTTTCAGGATAGGTAATGAAGCATCACCATTTTCCACAATTTTGACATCGTTTAGCCGAAGTTGCTGACGAACTGCTCGTGCCAGAGGACCATAAGGATCTCCAGAACTTAATTGCAATGTTTGCAGCTCCTTTGGTACTTGTGTTGTGCCGCGAAGATGAAAACCACAGCCAGCGGTGACTAGCACCGCTAACCCGAGCAAAAACGTGCAAATATGATGTCGTAGATTATTTTCTACCACAAATAGGGTCTCCTGTTATCAGCCGACAACCAGGTTCAGTAACTTACCTGGAACATAGATGACTTTGCGGATACTGACGCCTTCAAGATATTTCTGCACACCGTATTCTTGCATCGCCATCTCTTGGACATACTCTTTTGTTGCATCTGCCGGTACCGTGATGCGACCACGAACCTTACCGTTAATTTGGATAATTACCAGTTTAGTATCGTCTACCATTGCCTGCTCATCTGCTTGTGGCCATACCGCAGTGTCAATGTCATCTTCATTACCAAGCGCTTTCCACATGACAAAGCAAGCGTGTGGTGTAATCGGTGAAAGCATACGTACAATCGCTGTTACTGCTTCTTGCATCAGAGCGCGATCTTGCTCTGTTTCCTGTGGCGCACGAGTCAGTTTATTCATCAGCTCCATAATGGCCGCAATGGCAGTATTGAATGCTTGACGGCGACCAACATCATCAGTGACTTTTGCAATGGTTTTGTGCAAATCACGGCGCAGATCTTTCTGTTCTGTCGTCAGGTTGCTGATATCCAGTGGCTGGGTTGCCCCTTTGTTGCTGTGCTCGTAAACCAGACGCCAAACACGTTTCAGGAAGCGGTTAGCACCTTCCACGCCAGATTCTTGCCATTCCAGAGTCAGTTCTGGTGGTGCAGCGAACATCATAAACAGACGAACGGTATCTGCACCGTATTTATCGACCATAATTTGTGGATCGATACCGTTGTTCTTGGATTTCGACATCTTGCTCATGCCGGTATAAACCAGCTCATGGCCGTCTTTATCTGTTGCTTTGACAATACGGCCTTTCTCATCGCGCTCAACAATGGCATCAGCTGGAGATACCCAGACTTTCTCACCACTATTGCCGGTATAGTAGAAGGCATCAGCCAGAACCATGCCTTGGCACAGCAGGCGCTTGGCAGGTTCATCAGAGTTGACCATGCCAGCATCACGCATCAATTTATGGAAGAAACGGAAGTACATCAGGTGCATGATAGCGTGTTCAATACCACCGATGTATTGATCCACTGGCAACCAATAGTTAGCCGCTGCCGGATCCAACATGCCTTTATCATAATCTGGACAGGTATAGCGTGCGTAATACCATGAGGATTCCATAAAGGTATCAAAGGTATCGGTTTCAAGCAGTGCAGGTTGGCCGTTAATGGTCGTTTTTGCCCATTCAGGATCCGCTTTAATTGGGCTGGTGATCCCATCCATTACGACATCTTCTGGCAAAATTACCGGTAATTGATCTTCCGGAACAGGGACAACAGTGCCATCTTCCAGTGTTGCCATTGGAATTGGCGCACCCCAATAACGTTGACGAGAAACGCCCCAGTCACGCAGGCGGTAATTGACTTTACGCTGTCCGACGCCCATTGCAACCAGTTTGTCTGCGATAGCATTGAAGCCTTCTTCATGGCTCAGGCCACTGAATTCACCGGAATTGACCAGCGCATTTTTATCAGTAACCGCTGCTTCCTGAACGTTTGGTATATTGCCATCGTTGTCAAGAATAACGGCTTTTATTGGCAGGCTGTATTTAGTGGCAAATTCCCAGTCACGTTGATCGTGTCCTGGAACAGCCATTACCGCACCAGTGCCGTATTCCATCAAGACAAAGTTGGCAACCCAGATAGCGAGCTTTTCATTGGTCAATGGATGAATGACAAACATGCCAGTTGACATGCCTTTTTTCTCCATCGTTGCCATATCAGCTTCAGCAACTTTGGTATTACGGCATTCGTCGATAAATTTCACCAGCTCAGGATTATTTTCCGCAGCTTGTTTGGCCAGAGGATGGCCCGCTGCCACAGCGACATAAGTGACTCCCATGAAGGTATCAGGGCGTGTGGTATAAACGGTGAGTTTTTCCTGGCTGTCAGCAACATTGAACGTGATTTCGACACCTTCAGAACGGCCAATCCAGTTGCGTTGCATGGTCTTGACCTGTTCCGGCCAATCTTCCAGTTTATCCAGATCGTTTAGCAGCTCTTCTGCGTAAGCGGTGATCTTAATGAACCATTGTGGGATTTCTTTACGCTCAACCTGAGTATCACAACGCCAACAACAGCCATCAATAACCTGCTCGTTAGCGAGAACAGTCAGATCATGTGGGCACCAGTTAACGGCGGAAGTTTTTTTGTATACCAGACCTTTTTCGTACAATTTAGTGAAGAACCATTGTTCCCAGCGATAGTATTCTGGCGTACAGGTCGTGACTTCACGATCCCAATCATAGCCAAAACCCAGTTGCTTTAACTGGTTTTTCATGTATTCAATGTTGGAATACGTCCACGGAGCTGGGGCGGTATTATTCTTGACCGCAGCGCCTTCTGCTGGCAAACCAAACGCATCCCAACCGATAGGTTGCAATACGTTTTTGCCTAGCATGCGCTGATAACGGGAAATTACATCACCAATGGTGTAGTTACGGACATGGCCCATATGTAGTCGGCCAGAAGGATAAGGTAGCATGGACAGGCAATAGTATTTTTCTTTGCTGCTGTCTTCTGTCACTTTGAACGTTTGCTTCTCTTGCCAATGAAGCTGGACTTGTTGTTCTATGTCTTCTGGACGATATTGTTCTTGCATGGCACCGATAATCCTATGGTGAGTAATAAAGCTACGCCTTTAGCGCGTTTAGTTTGTTTATGAAATCTAAGGTTCCATAGCATAGCTGATAAGGGATAGGGGCAACAACTCTTGTTAAAGGCGGAATGCGGAAAATTACTTATTTTTAACGCGATGCTCAACTTTAACACCCAATAACGAGCGTTTGTTGAAGCCAGTCGCGTTGTTTTTTACCTTGTTTAAAGTTGGCAAAAATACCCAATGTGTGAGAAAGCAGC
>NZ_JADEUF010000049.1 GCF_015163655.1 Xenorhabdus griffiniae
CGTATGTATTGTGGATTTTTGAAATAAAAAAGAGCTTAGATAAAAATAAGCTCTTTTTTAATTAATAGGCATTTTTTCAATTAGTTATACTCGATAAACTTCAAGTTGCAATTTCTGAATCTGAAACTTGATTTCTCCCCGCAAAGCGGGGAGAAATCACACGCATTTTGAAGTTAGGTTGGTATAAACATTTAGATTGATATTTATTAACCAATAAATGGTATGTCTAGTTCTAATTTTAACCGAGATTTTTTCTCTTCTTCATCAACAATCTGGTTCAATTTCTTCACAAAGATAGCTTGAAGTTGCTGCCAAAACTCTTCAAAGTGCTCTTCATTGCGTAAGCAATAAGTCATTACCGCAGCGCGTAGTACATAGATATTGCGTACTTTTTCCCATTCATTACGGCTAAAACCACATTTCTCTGCATAATGCCACGGTGTATCACCATATTCTTTATAATCTAATATGGTTGAGGAAGTGAGAAAATCATTGGCATAAGCACGTCCTGTGGAGTATGAGCAAAGCTCGTATAGACGCTTGTTAAGCGCATTATGATTGCTCAGACTTTCGCTGCCAATTTCTTTGAACGTAAAGTTGATCATATGGAAATCAGGGGATGGAAAGATATGTACTTCAAATTGATGTTTCCCGATTTCTATTGGCGGTAAGTTCGCCAATTTATTCAACAATCTTTGTGCTGTGACGATACCAGCCGCAATTATTTTACCATATCCATTAATATTCAAAGGTAACAGACGATGAGCAGCCCAAAGTGCCGCAGCTGTTGCTCCCGATTTTGAACCTTCCATGATGGATGAACCAAGAATTCCCCGATTGACGCTATTTGTTTTTTCATCGTGGTCTTCAAACACATAGGCTGCATGTGAAGAGATCAATTCGAGAATGCGCTTGTCTTTCATGCAGACAGCACCCGCTGCATATTGAATGAAACCAACTTTATGCGGATCTACAGTAATCGAGTCGACCTCTTTCAATGCCTTGAAGCTTTGGTAAACTTCCGGTTTTGGCCAACTGATATTTTCCGGCATGATCCCCACCGAACGGTGGTAACTGGCCAACTCATCATATTCTACAAATTCCCCCTGCTCATTCAGGAGCATGGAACACGCATATCCAGCATAAGCAGCATCAACGTGAATGTAGAATGATTCGCCATAACGTTCCTCACACTCTTTCCTCAATGCAATGATTTCATCAATCCGATCAATCGCTCCCACTTCAGTTGTGCCCACTACGGCAATCATTGCCAGGATTGGTTCACCTTGTTCAATTAATTCCAAGGTGATTTTCCGCATTTGAGCCATGTCAGTTTGATAGTTATCATTTACAGGTAATGGAATAATGTTTTCTTGGCCAATACCAAAAATATCGGCGGCTTTCATCCAAGAATAGTGTTTGGATTGTGGAACCAGTAATTTGCCTAGAACTTCCCCTTTCACTCCCATACCACGGCATGTCATATCGCGAATTTCTTCAAACAGTCCACGTTCTTGTAGTGCGGTAATAAGATCCAAAAGTTCAGCGGTTGGCATATTTTTCAATTGCCGGGACGTTTTATGTTCGATGAGATCTTTTGCTTTAGGATGCTGAGATATAGCAAAAGGCAATGTTTTTAAATTCCTGGCTACCCATAGACCTTCATAATTAGCAACTGTGCCACCAGAAGTAATATGCCCCCAGGATTTCTGCGGGTCATAGCCAAACATGCGGCAGAGATCTAATCCTGATTCAAGCTCTAGTTCTGTTGTTGTCGGCGATGCTTCATAACTACAGTTATTCGGGTTATACATCATGGCCATAACGTAGGCAAGATTAGAAACCATTAAGGTATCACTACTGATATGGCCAAGGTAACGAGGAGAAAAGAAAGGAATAGACGTGTTTTTCAGTTTTGCTGACAGCTGATTTAAGATCCCTTCTGTACGATAAAGCGTTTCTCTATAGTTATGCTCATAGCGAGCAACGGATGTGACTAAAGTTGAATCTTCGGGATGAAAACCTGAACGCCAATGTAAATGTTCGCTCACTGCATAATCCATCATCTCTCTAAAAAAAACAGCGTTTTCTGATTTTGGTCCCAAAAACAATGCATCTACATTCAAATTAGGATGAAATGGTTTAGTCATGATCATGTAACCTTTTAATTGATTCTTTTTGTCTTGTCTTAAATTAAATATTTATAAAATTATTAATAGATTTGTTTTTATTTTCTGCTTTAACGGCAAATGTCTTGCGGAGGTGATAAAACCCCCACAATAACGCACTGAAAATAATTGTTTGATTTTCGATCACTGCAATTGCATAAAAATCATTCTGCAATATTATGCCGAATAAATCTATTTTATATAGATATAAAACATAATTCTTAGAATATTAATAATAAGTTAATAGTTAACTTTAATTTTGTGCGCTACCACAAAAAAATGAAAATAATATCTTATAGTATTCCAATGAAAATATATCCATTGAAATTATAAAGTAAGTTACTTTAAAGTATAACGTGAACCGTGACGTTGTCACAGTTTGCGTTATGTCGAGAGAAGATAAACTTCAAGTCTATATGAAACGTAATTTCTCCCCGCAAAGCGGGGAAAAATCACATGAATCTTGCAGTTGGATTGGTATATACGTTTCACATAATAAAAAATGTATATTGATTGATCACTTCAGCGACAAACATGATGGCTGCACCAATGAGAATAGGATAGTTATTATTAATCAATTGGTTAACCCTTGTTTTCCAGAGGGGGTAAGTCCAGATAACCATGGCAATAATATACAAACACCATGAAATCATTCTTAACCCAAAGGCGCTGTTGATATTGAATTCAGCTCGATGTGGAAAAATAACATTATCATTAACGATTGTGATTTCCGATAGCCACTCCATATAAGCAGGTTGTTCAATCAGTCGCATGGTAACGCTAATGAAAACAACCAGCAAAGCAGCCATCACTAATTTAATAGGCAATATTCCGCTAAGATATTTTCCTAATGGATAGGAAATAAGTGACAGTGCCAATGCAGGCCCTAACGTAAATACCGCACTATAAAATAAAAAATAGGTATTAATGTTTGCCCAAGTAATCATGGCGCTATTAACATAAATAATTGCCATATAATAAAGATCAATTAAACCAATAACCCCAATTACTAGAATAATATAAACATGCGCGCGTTTTGTGATCATAAAAAAAAGTGTGTATAAGACCAAAAAAGCGAAATAGATAACAGCAAAAATTGTTTCTATGTTTACCCATTCATGTATTATGTTCTGCAATGTGTGATAAACACTAAATGGGTATTCTATGATGTTCAAAGAAGCAGCCAACCCTATCCCTGCCAATGCACTGCTGACTAGTAATGTTCTTAGTAATATTTTTTGCACAAATATGGTCACTGAATGTTGCCAGGTGTTTAACTCATGCTTAATCCAGTAAGTATAAAGCCCGCTCATCAATACAAGCCCCACCGAGCTTTGTACTATCATTGTAAATGCAATTAATAACCATTCACTCATGTCATAACCCTATTCCATCTATATGTAACCAAATAACATCATCGATGCGTATTACATCCATATATTATTCATTCAATTTCAGTTTGATTGAGATATTATATTGAATGGCTAAAATTTTACGCAAGTTCAACGTTAATACAAAAAAATTTTATTTTTTCTACTCGTGATGATAAATACCGCGATTGATGGCAGTATCTTGCTCTTATCAGAGCAACCTAAATATGTTAAGTTTACACATATCAATCACTTCTAATGAGCATTCCCTATGATCCCGGAAAAACGTATTATTCGTCGGATTCAATCTGGTGGTTGTGCAATCCACTGTCAGGATTGTAGCATTAGCCAGCTTTGCATTCCTTTCACCTTAAATGAACACGAACTTGATCAGCTTGATAACATCATTGAGCGTAAGAAACCTATCCAGAAAGGACAAACGTTATTTAAGGCCGGTGATACACTTAAATCACTCTACGCCATCCGCTCTGGGACCATCAAAAGCTATACGATTACCGAAGAAGGTGATGAACAAATTACAGGTTTCCACCTTGCTGGTGATTTAGTTGGATTTGACGCCATCATTAATACTGAGCATCCAAGCTTTGCCCAGGCTTTGGAAACGTCAATGGTCTGTGAAATCCCATTTGAAACGCTGGATGACCTTTCTGGAAAAATGCCTAATCTCCGTCAGCAAATGATGCGTTTGATGAGTGGAGAAATCAAAGGTGACCAGGAGATGATCTTGCTGCTTTCCAAAAAGAACGCAGAAGAGAGATTAGCTGCTTTTATTTACAACCTGTCACACCGCTTTTCACAGCGCGGCTTTTCACCTCGTGAATTCCGCCTTACCATGACACGCGGCGACATTGGTAATTACTTGGGCCTGACTGTTGAAACAATTAGCCGTCTGCTTGGCCGCTTCCAGAAAAGTGGAATTTTAGCTGTCAAAGGCAAGTATATTGCCATCGAAGATATGAATAAATTGACAGAGTTGGTTGGCAAGTCTCCTGCTAATGCGTCCTAACGTTAGTTAAATTTTAGGCCAGAACACTATATTTTGCTGATCTGGCTGACTCTTATCCTGTTATAGTTGTTTATACCAATCTAACTTCAAGATGAGTGTGATTTCTCCCCACAAAGCGGGGAGAAATCAGGTTTCATAGAGTGTTGTCAATGGCAACTTGAAGTTTAATGCGTATTATATATTTGGTTTATCTTCTGTACGAAAGAGGCATTCAGACGCTGTGAGGAACTCAATATGGCAAACTACCAAAACCTCTTGGTTGCAATTGACCCTAATCAGGATGATCAGCCCGCATTAAGACGCGCAGTCTATATCGTGCAACGCAGTGGTGGGCAGATTAAAGCATTTTTACCTATTTATGACTTTTCATACGAAATGACCACCTTACTTTCTCCAGAAGAAAGAAATGCGATGCGAAAAGGTGTCATAGGCCAACGAAGCGCTTGGATAAAACAGCAAGCTCATTACTACCTTGAATCAGGCATCGATATTGAAATCAAAGTGGTTTGGCATAATCGCCCTTATGAAGCCATCATTCAAGAAGTTATTACCGGAAATCACGACTTATTATTGAAAATGGCACATCAACATTCCCGATTGGAATCGATGATTTTTACTCCACTTGACTGGCATCTGTTACGTAAATGCCCCTGCCCAGTCTGGATGGTAAAAGATCAAATATGGCCAGAAAATGGTTCCGCGGTTGTTGCTGTCAATTTATCCAATGAAGAACCTTACCATAATGAATTGAATCTGAAATTGGTGCGTGAAACACAAGAGCTTGCCAATCGAATTGTGAAAGACCCTCAGATCCATCTTGTTAGTGCTTATCCAGTCGCGCCTTTAAATATCGCCACTGAATTACCTGACTTTGATCCTAATGTGTATAACCAGGCGTTGCGTGGCCAACATTTGATCGCTATGAAAGAGTTGAGGCAGAAATTCTATATTGATGAGCAGCAAACTCACGTTCATGAAGGTATACCGGAAAAAGTCATCCCTGAAATATGCGATGAACTCAATGCTGGTGTGGTTGTTTTAGGTATTCTTGGTCGAACCGGGTTATCAGCTGCGTTTCTTGGCAATACCGCCGAACATGTCATCGATCGCCTAAGATGTGATTTGCTGGCTATAAAGCCTGATGGTTTTGTTTGCCCAATCAAGATCGATGTAGAGTGATGTGCTTAGTCGTTGATATTTGCAGATTGTTTATATCTCCCCGCTACGCGGGGAGATATAAGACGCATCTTGAAAGGCGATTGGTATAGATTGCCCGAATTTCATCGGGCAGTCTCATGTCATATCGTCATATTTTTCAGAAATTAAGTCCACCAAATGAGATCACCATCTTTGTGACGTCCCATAAAGCATGTAATGAGTAGCCGTTTTTCCTGCAATTGATTGGCATTTCCAGTTAACACAGCATGTATCAAGTTGCCATTTAGTAGGATTAAATCCCCTGGAGCAATATCAATGATCATATTCTCATGTTCTTTGAGTCGATCTGTAGGATAAGGAAAGCCACTATGGGTGAGTCCAAGAGCGGAACGAGATTCCATATCAGGGGCAATATTCCACACTTTTAATTGTCCTCCCCCTTGTGGAACTTCCGCATAAAAATTGACTGCCATGACTCGCTTGACACTCTGAATCTCAAAGTCATTTTGTCGAGGATCGCTCAGTTGGGCTAAATCATCATGGGGTAATAACAAAAATTCTCCTGAATTATTCCAATAGACAGCTTTGGCATCACCAGCAGGCGCTCCTTGATACATGGCTGGCCGAACCTTTGACTGTGAACCATTTAATTGCGCGATAAAATGTGTCAAAGGATTAACCGTCCCCTGAAAAAGTTGAGAAATGGCTGGACGAAAATATTCAACCTCGTTGAAGTACTCAGGCGTTGTTTTTTCTATGTGAGAAGCCCCAAGGAAATATCCCTCTACGCCATCTATCCCGTCACCATATCGGGGTTTTCTGGCTGTAGAACGCCAAAAATTATCAATGATTTTTTTTCGTTGTTCCCACGGTAAAAAATGACGGATTCGGTATGCGGCAAGATGACCATCTAGCAGAGTATCAACAGCACTTTTTTCTATGCGGCCTTCAGTTTCATGTATAACAAATTCTGATTCTTCCAGCTTCACTCCTGTGAGCGATAATTTTTTTTGCATCATGATTATTCCTTCAATATATTAAATAGGTTTTCATAATACTGAGAGAGAGTATCAAATGTTGGCGTTCCTTACGCCGCGCGGGGGTAAGGAATACGCCTATCATTTTGAAACGCTATTTAAATCATATTTCGTTTAATTTATTTTGGGGTTCTTATTTTTATCTCTTGATCTTTATGTAACATTTTCCGTTTGTTATGCAAAAAACCTACAATTGCAGGCACTGGACTGACTATTCTCTCCTGCTCTTTAAACTTAGAAGCATATCTTTCCCGCAATTTAGGCAGAAGACTCCAGTGTGTGTTACCTGAAATATGGTGTTCTTGGTGGTAACCATCATTAAAAGTTAATAAATTGTACAGTTTTCCGTAATAACTGACTGAATTGGAAAATTGATTCTCTGGATTTGCACCATAATGTTCATAATAGTTTTGAACATTCACCAGAATAAAAGTAACTAATAACGATGGTAAATAACAAAGCAATGCCCATTGCCAAGATAAGATAAAGAAAAAAACGAGTCCAACAAACATAGCAAGCCGATCCAAACGTAATTGGATAAGTTCTTTATTTTTATTAACCTCAATTTTTGAAATTAATTTTTCAAAACCATGATCATATTGGCTGAAAGGTTTTCCCCATAAAAATACTGCCCATAACATGTGGGGGATCATTTTATAAAGGGTATTGAGTCCGCCTAAGATAGCATAATTCAATAATGTATTATGTTTCCCCTCTTTGCCACCCAAAAAGGTTGACGAACTATCCTTAATAGGATTACCGTTATCATTATGATATTTATGATGGTTTCTGACGTGTGTAAATTGATAAGCTTGGATTGATTGCCCTATATTGATAGAGTTGAGCATAGAAACGAAACTATTCATCGTTGGCGATATAAACCATGGAGTATGACTAAAGAAATGTGAAATGACTATAATATTGTATGTGGCTAGAAATGAGAGAATAACTATATTAAATAGCCAATTTGAAATTGAAAAATCATGCCAAAATGATGCCATCATTATACTTATAATGATATTTAACAAGCTAAAAATAAACATGATGGAATCTTTAGTGGAATATTTCCATATCTTCATATTTACCTCATTGTTAAAATTTCAACAGTGAATATAATTTGAAGTTAATTTTTTTAGTATGTGAAATATAATAACTAACTTTCCAGATATTCACTGTTAATAATTTTTTATTGGACTTTTATTGATGATTAAAAATAAGATTGCAAGCGGCCTCGGCGTCTGACATCTAATGTCGCACAATGGAAAGAACCACCAAAGCTGTTGAAATTCCTGAAATTACATGGGATAGGCGTGAATCCCCAACGCTTCATGGCGGCTATCATGGGCTCATCTTGTTTTTCTACAATTACTCGATTTTCATCCAGCATTAAGATATTCATATTAATCCATTTACTGGTCATATATAAAGGATGAGAATCTGGAATAATCGGTTTTGGTGCATGTAATACATCCCAGCCTTTAAATAACTTTGGAATTTTCGATACCTTTTCAGGGTTAATCAGTAACTTCCCTGGCGCAATAGGAACAAAAGTAGCGTCAATATGCATTGGGTTTGGATCATCAAATTCAAAAACATGTATACGATATTCATCTCCAATATGTCTTCTTAACCATTCAATGCCAAAATCATTTGTTACATGACTTTTCTGAGCAATGATATCTCTGCCACAACGATAAAAATCAGCCGCGTCGAAAGTGGGTTCAAATTCTGTTACTGCAAGAACAACTTTCTGTTGTTCTATACTTTCTTTCTCCCAATTAAAATTATATTGTTCATCAGTCAATTGCGGTTTAGGCGCGGCGCTCCATTTAGCACCAGCCTTAAAATATTCTTTCAGTAAAGACTTATAGGCTGACGTTTCAAAATAACGAGAGCGCCATGCCAACGGGCATTCGATAATATTATCACCAATAACAAAAAGTATATCCCTGGGCATGGCACAATATAATCCTGTGCTTGTCCATCCTGGTGCACCAAATACTTGTGATTGATCTTGAGCGTCAGGGCGACGAACTTTGACGCCTTCACTTGCAAGAATATGCACAAATTCTTCTAACTCTCTCGACGCTGCTTCAATACGTTCTTTCGGAAAAGAACGTCCCGCATTCCTTTGGAAATTAATAACTTGATCATCTGGTAATACAGGTTCCAGTGCCATATGCCATGCAGGAAACCTGGCACCATCGACAATACCAACAATCACTTCTTCAAGTGGATCCCATTCAGTAAATGCATTGACGGGTGACTTAGGTGATTCTAAATGAGATGATTTTTTCATGTTGCCTCCCATTTTTTATTCAATGTTATTCATTATTCCCGCCTGTTGAGATTAATCAGATTTTAAAAATTAGCAACTCCGATGATCTTTAGTTATTTTATTATTGTAAACCTGAAACATTATAATCCATATAAATCACAATGATTTTAGCCAATTGAATTTACTTGAGATTATTCATTTCCTTTGTCTTTTTTTCACGAAAAACCAGAGCCAAACCGGTTATTATCGCTAACATTCCAATGATACTTAAAATAGATAATGCATTACCTAAAAATAAGTAATCCATTATTGCTGTTACTCCTGGAACAAGGTAAAACAAACTAGTGACATTAACTAAATTACCTGCTCTGATGAGTCTATAAAGTAATAATTGAGCGACTACAGAAATCACTAAACCAAGCCATAAGGCAGGTACAATAAAACCAATGACAGGTTCAATATGGAAAGGTTTGAAAGGTATAAATAACAGGCAAAGCAATAAGCTGACACCATATTGTAATGGTAATACTTCGGAGGGAGCTTGCTGGATTTGCTTCTGAAAGATGGCTCCGATGCTCATACAAGCCAGAGCAGCCAATGCAAAAAGAGTGCCTGAGAAGGAAAACTTTGTCAAAACCAACCCTTGAAATACAACAAGCATTAATCCGATGAACGACAGAAACAAACCTATTAAACGACGAGCTGTGAAATTTCTTTCCATCACCCAAAGTGTAATAATTGGCTGAATCCCCATCACCGTAGCCAAGATACCGGGAGTGATTCCACTTTCTAACGCCAGAAAATAAAAAATTGAATACCCGCCAATGATCAGTAATCCAACTGCAGCAATTTTATTCCTACTTTCAGACGCCGGAAGGAAATGTTTTTTGAACATGCAGAGTGCTAGCAAAAATAGAAATGCAATCGCAAAACGCACCGTCAAAATAGCAAAAGAAGAACTATGATCCAGTCCCCAACGAGAAAAGATTGCGCCGCTACTCCATAATAAAACGAAAAGGGAAGTTGAACCGTAAGTGCTCCAATGTGTTGTTTTTGAGGTCATACAAATACACCTGTCATAGTTATTTATGAGAGGTTCATAATTAACACTGAATGAAGCAATCTGTCGAATAATATTTGATTGCAAAAATAGCGCAGGATAACAGCGCTATTTCCTGTTAAAAATTCAGATTTCTGGCAGCATTTCTTAGACGTTCATCTCCACGTCGATCGTACTTTTGAGTTGTCGTGATGCTTGAATGCCCCATCGCATCTTTGACAGTCACGATATCTTCACCATTGTCCAGCATGGCTGACGCAAAAGTCCTGCGCAGATCATGTGGGGCAAATTTTTCCAATCCGCTTTCTATTCTGCGTATTTCAAGAATGTGATAGATAGCTTGATCTGATAAACGGTTATCAGTGACATCATCATGGCGACGAATTCGGGTAAAAAGTGGGCCGGGGTGATCTCCGCGCACTTCATCTACCCAACGATTTAAACGTTCCCAGGTTCCTTCCGGCATATAGGACAACCGCTCTTTATTACCCTTTCCCATCACTCTTAATGCTTGCTCGCGGCGAATGATGTGCTTCATATCGAGTGAAACAATTTCTGAACGACGAAGCCCGCATCCCACAAGCACACCAATGATAGCGGCATCACGTAACCCTTTTGTGCTGATATCATTTTCGCAGGTAAAGAATAAAGTTTTTATTTCATAACGCTCAAGCGCCCTGCCTTTTGGTAATCGATTTCCTCTGACGGATCGCACCTGTTTTATATGCTGAAAATTGTCGGTATCGATCTGTTTCATTGTCCATGCTTCCAATGCCACCCCTTTCAAGGCAGAAAGATAGGTATTAATTGTTGCCGGAGCTTTACCCGAATCTGAAAGCATTTCCATAATGGCTTGAACATGGTGACGACGAAGTGCATGCCAGGTACAGTCCTGTACATTTTGATATCCCAACATTTTTGCCACGATATCCAGAAATGATTTCATAGTTTGGCGACTGCGTTTTGAACTAAGACTGACAAGATAGGCAATGGCGGGATTGTTATGGATCTGTTTTCCCGCTGCTGATAGCGACATCAGCATCCCTGTTTCTTGTTGGGAATCGATCGGTACAATCAGTGATTTTTCATCATTGCTATTTTCGTGGTTGAACGGAATAGACATTTCCATTTTCCTTATGGTTTATTTTTGTTCAATTTGGCGGGGGTTTGATGGTTGCGCTCTGTAAAAATCACGGTATTTCCCCTTGCTCATCTTATGCAATAAATCTTACTTTTTCAAATGGCTATTTTAATAAGTAGAAATATTTTGAAGAAAAAACGTTAAACATGATCCATGATAACGAATTGAATTTAATGAAAATTTATTAAAATAGGTTAAAGATTAATCTGGTGATTATTTTGTTGATTTACTTTGTGGTATTGTCACTAAACTACATGCAACCTACCCTCTATAAAGATTTTCGGTCATCTGATTAATGCGAGAAACTCACCAGTTAACTGTTTTCCAGTTGGTTATGGGGAAATAGAATTAAATTAATAATATTAATGTATTTAGGGTGTGTTGAGGGTACTTCATGAAACAGAGTGATACAATGCCGTCACCTTAGCTAGCCTTACGGGACGGGTCTATCAATGAACATTTCGGCAATAAAAAAACCAGCCTATCAGATTTTATTATCACTTTTGTTCCGTTCACGCTGGGCATTAATCATTGCTATCTTTGCCAGTATTGCCAATGGTATTTCCAGTGTTTCATTGGTTACATTAATTAATAGAGCAGTGACGATCCCTAAAGAAAATTACGCTTTGCTCGCTTGGTATTTCGGTGCCCTGGCTGTGCTGGCTATTACTTGTCGCATATTAAGTGGTGTGATTTTCGCCAAATTAAGTCAGAACACAATAGCGAAGATGCGCCAACTTATTTCAGAGCGCATTGTTCGTGCACCTTTTCGCCAGATTGAGCTACTTAGCTCTTCTCAAGGTCAATCCATTATTACTGATGATACCAATAATGTATCAATCTTATTCTTCGCCTTACCCAATATCATCATGCAGGGATCTATTGTACTAGGCTGCCTCGGTTATCTGGCTTGGTTGTCCTGGCCTATATTCTCCTTAGCATTGATTGTCGTGATCATTGGCTCACTTGGTTATAGCTTAGGGGGAACTCAGGCAATCTCTGCGTTCAAAGCAGCTGGCAAGGCGCAAGATCGTCTCTTCAATCACTTTAACGCCTTATTTTCTGGTGCAAAAGAGTTAAAGTTACATTTCGCACGCGCTCAGTCTTTTTTTACCAACTCGCTTAATAGTGAGATTGATGCAGTACGCCAGCATCGAACTCGTGCTTTCAGTGTTTATGCCTTTGGCACTGGTTGGATCCTCTTCTTATTTTATGTGTTCCTGGGTGTGGTGATATTCTCCCCGATAGTGATACCTTCTCTTGCAACAGCGACTTTGTCTGGTTATTTGATTATCTTTCTGTTTATGTTGATGCCCCTGGATGGGTTACTAAACAACATTCCAGCATTGAATGCTGCCCGTGTGTCGCTGGACCGCATTGGAAATGTACTTTCTGAATTGAATGAACAAGATAACTTTGATCAACAAATATCTGCTAACGAATTCGGGAAAGTTCATTCACTACGCCTGTCTGGTATCACCCACAGCTATTATCGAGAAAGAGAGGATGAAGTATTCCAACTTGGCCCCATTGATGTGGAACTTAAAAGAGGAGAAATTACTTTCCTGATCGGTGGTAATGGCAGTGGCAAAACGACTCTCGCCAAGCTGTTAACCGGTCTTTATACACCAGAAAGTGGAGTTATTACCGTTGATGAACATGTCATCACTGACCACAACAGAACAAACTACCGACAATTATTTTCAGCGATTTTTGCTGATTTCCACCTTTTTGAGACTTTGGTCGGTTTGAGTGACTCAGATTCAACATTGGATGCACGTGCTAATGAATTACTTGCTAAACTCCATTTAGATCACAAGGTAAAGATTGAAAACGGTTGTTTTTCAACTCGTGATTTATCATTAGGACAACGGAAACGTCTTGCCTTGGTGGTTGCCTATTTGGAAGACCGGCCATTTTATCTGTTTGACGAGTGGGCGGCAGATCAAGATCCGCAGTTTAAGACGGTATTCTATCGGGAATTATTGCCCGAATTAGCAGCACGCGGTAAAGCGGTATTGGCTATTACACACGACGATCGTTTTTTCCACCTGGCTGATCATTGCATCAAGCTGGAAAATGGCCAACTTCTTAGCAAAGATGACCGTACTGAAATAGCGCAGTGATATGCTTATCCCTTATCAGATAGAAAGCTGAGTGATTATTTTAACGTGGCAGTGCGATAAATCCCTCTTCCAGGCCATGAACCTCTATCCCTTTTGGCATAGCTTCGCCAACAGTGACCTGACGAGTTACAGCCAGTTGTGTTAAATCCGGGCGCCAGTTTACGGTTAATTGTCCATTGTTAGCGCGAGTTAGCGCTGCTTCGGGTACAACAATTCCCTGTTCATTGCGATAAATAACAATGTTGACTTTGGCACTCATTCCAGGTCTGATGGGATAACTTTGATTCATAGATGAAGTCACTTTAATCACAATATCATAATAAATTGCTGATCCTGGTTTATCCGTATTTACACTTTGCATCGCAATAGTCTCAATTTCTCCATCCAGAGGATGTTGAGAAAATCCCTCTCCAGTAATTTTTACTGCCTGCCCTTCTTTAAGTTTGGCGAGATCGGTTTCTTCTACCTGCGCCAATACCTGATATTGGGTTGTGTCCATAATTTCCAGTAATGGCATACCTTCGGTCACTCTAACGCCTGTCTGAATCGTTAACAGCTTCTTACTTTCTCCCTGTGTTGCCCTAAGTACGACACCCGAAAATGGCGCTTTGATTTCTTTATGTAAATATTGTTCTTGTAATGTCTGATAGCGGCTTGTTGCATTCTGAAGCTCCATCTCTGCAACACGCACATTATTCATGCTTCCTTTTTGTCGGATGGATGCAAGATCGTCCTGTACTGAAGCAAGTTCCGTTAATTGTCGGCGAAGTTGCTGCTGGAGGTTTTCCACTTCCATTTTTGGCACGATGCCCCGTGAAAACAGAGCCTGAGTTTTGGCGAGATTATTTTTTAGCTCCATAACCATATGGTTGGCACTTTCAACGTTTCTTCTGGCGCGGATAACTTCCTGGCTGTTTTCCCAGTCATGCAATTGGTCAACGACTGATGAAGCTTTGATCATCTCAACTTCCGCTTGCCGAAGATCAATATCAATCTTTCGGGTATCAAGCGTCACTAATGTTTGGCCAGCTTTCACCCACTGCCCTTCTTTGGCCGAAACTTGTTTGATAATCGCATCAAATGGAGCAGGTATGGTTTCAAGACGTGCAGATTGTAGATGGCCGACCAAGCCAAGTTGTTTTTCTATAACAGCTTGTTTTACTTCAATCCATTGTACTGACTCCTGAGCTGGTGATTGCTTTAAGGATAAAAAAACTAAAAAACAAGCCACCACAATAAATATGCCAGCAATGGCCCATCGATAACGTTTAATCATTGAGTGTTATCTCCCAGCTTTCCAGTGTAGTACCAAGAATTTGATCGAGTTCAGCCTGAGCATTGAGATACTGAATAAGTGTGTTCAGGCGTGCATTTTCAGCATTTCTTAGGTCAGTTTCAAAACTCAGAACCTGAAAGTTGCTGGATAGGCCAGCCTGTAATTTTTCCTGTTCAATTTCGAGTTTCTTTTGAGAAAGTGAACTGGCTTTTATCGCTAATTGATATTCCTGCCAGCGTGATTCTGTATCGCGGATTGCATTGATTATCTTTTGCTCCAGATTCGTTTTTGCCTCTTCCAAGCGTAAGGCTTGCTTCTGGACATTGACTTTCGCCTGAACTTCTGCTTGTTTCTGAGTCATATCTCCGATTGGAATATCCAATCGTATACCCACAAAATTTTCCCAGTTTCGGGTTTCAGAAGAGGATGAACGATTCTGAGATGTGCCACCAACCAGTGATAAATCCCAGAGCCGGTCATTTCGGGCCTGCAATAATTGAATATCGGCTGTTTTTGCAGAAAGTAATTGAATAAGGTAATCAGGCTGCTGGGCCTGTGCCTTGGCAATTGATTGTTCAGTATTCAGATTAACATGCGTTCCTTTTAGCGTATCTGTAGCATAGATGGGAGTTTTATGGTTTAGGGCAAGTAACCTGAGTAATGCCAGCCTGGTGGAATGCACATTGTTTTCCGCCTCTTTGGCCGAAAGTTCCTGCATCGCTAAATCAGCCTGTGTTTGTATGATATCTGTCTGGGCCATTCTGCCTGCATCAATCAACTCTTTGTTAATCTCGACTAATTTCCGCATCCGTTTAAGGGAAGCGATAGATAATGATTGTTGTTCCTGAGCACGAAGTAATGCATGGTATGCAAAAATAATTTGCGTGATGGAATCGGAAATAGTCGCTTTTAAATTCAACCTATTGGTTTGTTCCTGGAGTTTAGCCAATAAGATCGGAGCATTATTAACATCGGTTCCTGCTCCTCGTAAGAGAGGCTGTACTACAGTAATACTTGCGCCATCATTATGAAAATTGTTAATCCCAGATCTCGTGTTTTCACGCGTCCAGGAAAGAGTAAAACGTGTTCCCAGCGGTGTGAATAGTGTGGCATTCGGTGAAAGGTTAGTTTTCCTGAAATTTGCATCCTGATTTTTACCCGCAATGTAACGCCCACTTAGCTGTAGCTTTGGTGTAAATCGATCTTCTGCTACCCGTAAATCAAATTTTTGGGCGATACGATCCAGATAAACACTACGTATTGCGTAGTTGTTTCTTAAACCAAGTGATATTGCATCACTCAACGATAAGCCTATAGCCTCTTCTGAGGCTTTTCGATGCAAACTGTAATCAGGTTCTCGTTCCTGTTCAGATGCAGAAAGCACTGTTTGAGGAAAAAGGAAAAACAAGGTCAGAGCACCATAAAGGAAATATTTTTTAATCATCACGTAATGCCTGTACGGGTTCCATTTGAGAGGCTTTATGTGCGGGATAAAAACCGGAGATAAGTCCCGCCATGATTGAACTACCTATCCCTAAAGGAATAGATAAAGGGGCTAAAGAAAATGACCAGCCAGAATAAAGGACAAAAAGAAAGGCGACGATAATACCGGCTAATGTCCCAAGAATGGCGCCGGCTAAAGTCAAGGCTGCTGCTTCATACAAAAAAAGGCGCCGGATATCCTGAGTTCTTGCTCCCAAAGCCATACGTAACCCGATCTCTTTTCGTCGGGCGGAAACGTTCATCAGCATCACATTGGAAATTGCAATACCGCCGGTGAGCAGCGAAATACCCGCCAGCCCGATCAACATAAAAGAAAAGGTTTTGCTTTGTTCTGTCTGCCCTTTTAGTAGTTGTTGGGCTACCCGAACATTAATATCAACCGCCGGAAACTTGCGCTTGAGCAGCGCCAATAAATCCTTCGCATCACTTTCTGTGGTTGCGGTCGTTATCGTGCGAGCAATGATGCCATTTAAATCGGTATTGGGTGAGATTTTACGCATGGCATTGATGGGCGCAATCACCACCGAATCCAGCGAAAAAGGAAAGATAGGGTTTTGCCCTTTTATAGCGAAAATACCAATGACGGTATATAAATAGTTGCCAAGCTGAATCTGTTTGCCAAGTATACGGGATGCGTCCCCTTCACCCAAGGTAACTGCGACTTCATTACCAATGACCACATAAGGAGAGTGCTGATCATAATCTGTGATAAATCGGCCATAACGAAGTCGTAATTGCATGACTTCCTCAAGTTCCGCAGAGGAGCCTATCATGGTAAAGGTTTCTGTTTTCCCGTTATAGCGTCCGGGCGAAGGATAATAAATCCAGGGAGCTGCGGAAGATAACCCCGGAATAGCGGTTGTCAGATCGGCCATTGTAATTGACTCACTACCAATCCCATGATTATAGGAATTCAGATCTGCTGTAATGACATTGATATCCAGCCCGCTGAACATTTTCAACGCAGCCAGTGTCGCGTTATGTCCGGTATTCACAAATGCCACAACAGAAGCGCAACCAATAGCAATACCCGATAAAGCCAGCAGAGTGCTTCTCCCCGTTGCCATTAAGTTACGCCAAGCTTCTCTCCAGATCATTAATATCGACATGCCATAGTTGCTATCATGCATGTATTGTCATCCCTCTGGTTTCATGCAACTGACCGTCAATGATGCGCAATTCACGCTGCATGTGGTTCGCAACCATAGCATCATGGGTTATTACGACCAGCGTCATCGCCTTATCTGTATGAAGAGAAGAAAGTAGCAATAAAATTTCTTCTGCGGTTTGGCGATCCAGATTGCCGGTAGGTTCATCAGCTAACAATAACGAGGGTTCTCCGGCCAATGCTCTGGCGAGTGCAACGCGTTGTCGCTGCCCGCCGGATAAGTCTGCCGGATAGTGAGTAGCACGATGTGAGAGACCAACCAAATGCAATTTTTCTTTGGCAATTTTATGAGCTTGTGAGGCAGGAATGCCGCGGTAAAGAAGCGGCAAAGCGACGTTCTCTGTGGCTGTTATTCCGGCTAACAAATGGAAGCTTTGAAAAACAAAACCAATTTCTTTATTGCGCATTCTGGCTCTGAGGTCAGTATCTGCTGTTGACATATCAACACCGCAAAGAAAATATTCACCGGTGGTGGGTTTATCCAGCAAACCAAGGATGTTTAGTAAGGTGCTTTTACCTGAACCTGATGTTCCGACAATAGCGCAACTCTGACCAGCATAAATTTGTGCCGTTATATTTTTTAGAACGGGTATTGGGTTCTCTCCACCCTGTTGATAAACACGGGTTAACCGCTGCATATTAATGACAGGTGATATCGGTATTGTGGGATGAATAGAATTTATAGTATCCATTGTTTTTATAATATCCCCTTTTTTATATCTATCTTTATCAAATATTTCCAAATTAATTAATAATTGGATAATTAGATTGCATTAAATCAATATTGTTATTATGCATAATATTGCAATTTCCAATAATTTATTTGCATCTTGAAAATAATAGAAAAATAATTATTGATTACAAATGATGATAATGGAGATTATATTTCTAATCCAGAATATAAAAATATAATCAGTTTCCAAATTTTGAAATTGCAATATCGTTAGGTGGTGATTTAGATTTAGTGTGCGTTATCAAATAAGACTTTATAAGTAATAAGTTTAAATAGAAAATTCCAAATCTAAAATATTACAGGAGAATGTTTATGTTTAAGAAATTATTGGCGATTGGGGCGTTGGCCGCAGGTATTGCATTAACTGGAGGAATTGGGACTGCATCGGCATCTCCGTCTGAAGACTGTCGACCACAGGCTATAAACGATCTTGGTGGTAATCTGTATAGCAGATATATTGTTCATTCTGTGAATCGTTTTTCTAATTCATTCACTGAGAATGGAATTACATGGTATTTTAAATCATCTGGAAAATGTAGCAATGGATTATTCTACGGTTTCTATGAAGGTAGAAAATATTAAGATAGAGAAATAAAATCCCATTAAAAAATTCCATTGAATGTATTAATATGCTTTATATCTAGAAAAAGAGAGTTACCTACTTTGATTAACGGCACTAAATCCATAATCAAAAAAATAGAAGGTAACTCTCATTCTTATGCTTTGTAATGGAAATCAGATAATCAAATACCAGTATTGGGAATCCTGATTTGGAGATCACACCCAATTAAATTCCTGAAACGATAGTATCTAAAGCTGCCACAATATCGGAGTGAATACCAGGCATAATACAAACGATATCCGCAGCTTTTAACTTGCTCTTCGCTACCGTTGTCACTGATTTTGTAATAACGATATACCGATTACCTTTAATCTCAATCACTGGTGTTAATGTTTTTATGAGAGAATTTTTATCTGACAGTGGAGCAATCGGCATTATTACTCGTGAGTCATAGTCATCTAATAGGTCATTCTGAATGTCAATGATGAATGGGTATTGCTCCCTCGACTTAGGGGATTTGTTGCGGTAAACAGCATATTGAGCCATCAAATAACCCCGTATTCATCATCATCAGTAAATAGCCCTGCATCACGTTCAAATTCATTGAAAGCGCCGATACCGACTTTGTTGTCAGCTTTCCATTGCTGTTTTCTTTTCTCACGAACAACATCGGACAACATTTTGTCTAGTGTTGCTGATAAGTTGATCCCTAAATCACGGGCTTCATCTACCACTTCAGCGGTCAGATAAACATTTGTACCACGTTTACCGGATCGTTTTCGTTCTACGGCTGAGACGCATTGTATTTTCATCTGACACCTCATCTATGAGCATAAATTATGCACATGAGTCTATCGCAGATAGTGAACATCATCAAATCATAAAAAAGATATAAAAAGAGCTTCGCGTTATAATACGAAGCTCTTGGGATTTTAAGGTTGGTTTGAGTTATAAAGCCCGAAGGATGGCTTCTACACTTTCTTTCGCATCGCCAAACAACATTTGTGTATTGTCTTTAAAGAATAATGGATTTTGTACTCCGGCATATCCCGTATTCATCGAACGTTTAAATACAACGACGTTTTGTGCTTTCCAGACTTCCAAAACTGGCATGCCGGCAATAGGGCTTGAAGGATCTTCCTGAGCGGCTGGGTTTACGGTGTCATTGGCTCCTATAACTAAAACCGTATCCGTTTCAGCAAAATCGTCATTAATTTCATCCATTTCCAAGACAATATCGTAAGGGACTTTAGCTTCGGCAAGTAATACGTTCATATGACCTGGTAACCGTCCCGCAACGGGGTGAATGCCAAAGCGAACATTTATGCCCTTCTCTCGTAATTTGGCGGTAATGTCATGAACAGGATACTGCGCTTGCGCAACTGCCATACCGTAGCCTGGAGTAATGATGACTGAAGTAGAATTTTTTAACAGTTCAGCGACGTCTTCCGCTGTTGTTTCTCTGTATTCTCCTAGCTCTTGATCATCACCTGAAGAACTGCCATCTGTACCGAAACCACCCGCGATGACACTGATAAAGGAACGGTTCATCGCCTTACACATAATATAAGAAAGGATTGCCCCCGAAGAACCCACTAAGGCACCCGTGACGATCAGCAAGTCATTACTTAACATAAAACCAGCTGCCGCAGCCGCCCAGCCTGAATATGAGTTCAGCATGGAAATAACAACTGGCATATCTGCCCCGCCAATCGAGGCCACTAAATGCCAGCCAAAAGCGAGTGCGATAACTGTCATCACCAGCAAGGTGAAAACTTGTAAGCCAACAGTTTCTGTTTTGATAAAGGTGAACATTAAGAGCAAGGAGACGATCAATGCCGCCAAATTAAGTTTGTGACGATGTGGCAACATCAATGGCTTGGAAGAAATTTTTCCACGTAATTTACCAAATGCGACAACTGAGCCAGTAAAGGTTACAGCACCAATAAATACCCCAAGGAAAACTTCTGTCAGATGAATGTTTTCCATAATAGCGCTGGCAAAATTATCATGAGTGATAAAACTATTGAACCCAACCAGAACCGCCGCTAAACCGACAAAACTGTGCAGGATAGCCACCAATTCTGGCATTTCAGTCATCTCCACTTTTTTGGCAAGACGAATACCAATAACCGCACCGATGACCATCGCTAAAATAATCCAGCCAATTTTGCCAGTATCAGGCCCTAATATCGTGGCAATCAGGGCAATCGCCATACCAACGATACCCAAAATGTTACCGCGTCTGGAACTTTCGTGACGGGAAAGTCCGGCAAGACTGAAAATAAACAAAATGGCAGCAACAATATAGGCAGCTGTAACTATTCCGTTCGACATAAGTTACCCCCTATCCTTTACGAAACATTTTCAGCATACGTTGAGTGACTGTAAAGCCACCGAAAATATTGATGCTGGCAATTAACACGGCAATGAATGAGAAGAAACTTACCCATCCCCCTTCCCCAATTTGCAGTACGGCGCCAACCACAATGATCCCGGAAATCGCGTTGGTGACGGACATTAATGGTGTATGCAATGAGTGACTGACATTCCAGACAACGTAATAACCCACCACACAGGACAAGGCAAAAACCGTAAAATGAGATAAAAATTCTTTTGGCGCAATGTGTGCTAACCAACCATACAAAATTATCACTAGTGCAAGTGATCCATATTTCAGCCACGGAGATTTAGGCTTTTCTGCTGGTTTCTCTTCTTTTTTTACTGATGTCGGTTTGGTCGTTGCTGGTTGGGCTGAAACTTGGATAGGTGGAGCTGGCCAAGTGATTTCACCTTCTTTAATGACAGTAACACCACGAACAACAACATCATCAAAATCAATGGTGATTTCGCCATTTTTTTCTTTGCACAGTAGTTTCAGCAAATTGACCAGGTTTGATCCATAAAGTTGTGATGATTGAGTCGGCAATCGGCTGGGTAAATCTGTATAACCGATAATTTTTACCCCATTTGCTGTCACAACCAGTTGATTGGCTTGCGTGTATTCACAGTTGCCGCCATTTTGGGCAGCCAGATCGACAATCACGCTACCAGGTTTCATGGAATCAACCATTTCTTTTGTGATAAGCCGTGGTGCCGGTTTCCCCGGAATTAATGCAGTTGTCACGATAATATCAACCTCTTTTGCTTGTGCAGCAAACAGTTCCATTTCTGCTTTGATAAAAGCTTCTGACATCACTTTTGCATAACCATCACCACTGCCCGCTTCTTCTTTGAAATTTAATTCCAGGAATTCAGCCCCCATGCTTTGTACTTGTTCCTTCACTTCCGGTCGTGTATCAAAAGCACGGACAATCGCACCAAGACTACCCGCTGCACCAATTGCCGCTAATCCGGCAACCCCTGCGCCAATAATCATAACCTTAGCTGGTGGTATTTTGCCTGCTGCTGTAATTTGTCCCGTGAAAAAACGACCAAATTCGTGGGCGGATTCAACAATGGCACGATAACCCGCAATGTTGGCCATTGAACTGAGGGCATCTAAAGATTGTGCGCGGGAAATTCGTGGAACGGCGTCCATAGCAAAAACAGTGACCTTATGTTCGGCTAATTTTGCCATTAATGCTGGATTTTGCGCTGGCCAAATAAAACTAATCAGCGCAGCACCTTCTTTCATTAAGGCAATTTCATCATCTTCAGGGGCGTTTACTTTTAAAATGATATCTGATTGCCAAATCTGGTGGATTTCTGCTATAGCAGCGCCTGCTTTTTGATAAGCAATATCACCAAAACTTGCAAGTTGCCCTGCGCCTGTCTCAACTGTGACGTCAAACCCCAATTTCTGCAATTGCTCCACGGTTGATGGTGTGGCAGCAACGCGTGCTTCATTGGAAAGTCGCTCTTTTGGTACACCAATACGCATAATGTTTCCTTCTTTAAGAATGAAATATGGCTGATTATTACCTTGTTGATGCCTATTTAACGATTAGATTGACTTTATTGCTGCTATCAGCAAAACCTATCAATAGAATACCAAATAGTAACTTAATGAAAATAATTTCAACGAATTATCATAAAATCAGAAAAACAAAATGACCTGTTAATGTAAACAATTATTTAGCTCGTATAACTTACTATATTTATTAAAATTCTTAGTGTCATATACTAAAAGCTAGCAATCGTTTCTTTAGAGGGCATAATTTCTTGCGACAATTGGCATTATTACATGTAATAATTGCGTTCTATGTGATGCATAACAATGTTCAGCACGTTATAAATATTTTAATGCGCAAGGCGAAAGGATTTTTTATGAAGCTGAAGACAACGATCATCGCGACTGCGGTGTTCGCACTAACCACGATGACCGCTGCACATGCAGCTAAAGAATTAACTCCAGAACAAGCGGCAGAGCTTAAACCTTTTGAGCGGATCTCAGTTACTGGTCGTTTTAATGCAATTTATGAAGCTGCGGATGCGGTTTCCCGTCAGGCCGATAAAAAAAGCGCTGACAGTTTTTATATTCAAAGTCTTGATGATCTTAATGGACGAGGTAATTTGCGTGTTGTCGCCGATTTGTACCACAAAGATGCGGAAAAAGCAGATAAAACACCTAACTATCGTATCTATCGTGGCATCAAAGAGTTACCTAAAGCTGAAGCTATCACTTTAGAGCCTTTCGATACTGTGACAGTAAATGGTTATTTCCCGACTGATCCTGATCTGAAAGAAGCTCTCGCTAAGGCAGCTAAAAAGAAAGATGCAGCCTCTTTCTTTATCGTCCGTGATATTGCACCGAATAATGGCGGAAACCAAGTCGTCACAGCCTATGTTTATAAAGAAGACGCACCAAAACGTAAGGTTCAGTCTAGTGAAGCGGTGATCCCAGCCGATTCTGATGCAGGACGCCAGGCTCTGGCTCAAGGCGGAGAGGAAGCCAAGAAAGTTGAGATTCCAGGCGTTGCTTCTTCAACGTCAACAAGCAATGTAGTTGGTCGCTTTTTTGAAACCCAGTCATCAAAAGGTGGCCGTTACACTGTAACTTTACCTAACGGTACAAAAATTCAAGAGTTGAATAAAGCCTCTGCCGCTTTGATGGCACCATTCGATTCCGTTACTTTTTCTGGTTATTACACTACCGCACCAGAGGTTTCTTACCAGGTTGCTAAACGTGCAGCAGAGAAAGGCGCAAAATACTACCATATCACACGAGAGTGGCAGTCTAATGGTGGTAACGTTACCATCAGTGCAGATTTATTCAAATAATCATATAGATAGTTCTGTCATTTTTGGAAAAGGCACAAAGAACATTTGTGCCTTTTTTATCGAATTTCTTTGCTAGTTCATAATTTATTTACTTTAATAATTTCTTAAAAGTTAACAACTCAATAACGTTATATTGCGGCATGATTTGCAAATTATCCTGTTTATCCTTCCTTTTCATTAATACTGTTTATACGCATTAAACTTCAAGTTGTAATTTACAACACTATATAGAACCTGATGTCTCCCCCGCTTTGCAGGAAGACATCACACGCACTTTGAGGTTAGATTGGTATACATAATTGTTTGTTATTTGTTTCAATAGAGTAAAATATATGACTAATATTATCTAAAGTGCTTATCTTGTGATCATCTCTATGTTTATTCAGGCAATAACACACATTAGAAAAATTATCCGTAATTTGTTTTCTTACTCCTCTACAGAATTTTATGCATAAAATTTATATTTTTTTGCATAGTCAACCATTGCATACAATCCTTTCACTCCGTAGAATCGCCCTGTTTTTAGCTTTATCGACTAAATCCGTTCGCAATCCATCGCATGGATGCAATAAATGTCCAATATGTGTTCGATATTCAGAACAAATGTTCTGGCTAATCGTGTCGATTATATTTTTTTAGGAACGTATCTTTGGAAAAGAAATTAGGCCTTACGTCTTTGACCGCACTGGTATTCAGTTCTATGGTCGGTGCCGGCGTATTCAGTTTACCGCAAAATATGGCGCAAGCAGGTAGCCCTGCTGCATTAATGATTGGTTGGGGAATAACGGGCATAGGTATTCTCTTTTTGGCCACTTCCTTACTTTTACTCTCGCGACTGCGCCCTGATTTGGATAGCGGGATTTTTACTTATGCAAGAGAAGGTTTTGGTGAGTTAGTTGGATTCTGTTCTGCATGGGGATATTGGTTCTGTGCCATTATTGCCAATGTTTCTTATTTAGTTATTGTCTTTGCCGCGTTAAGTTTTTTCACCGATACCGAACACGCAGTAATTTTTGGTGATGGCAATACCTGGCAATCATTAATCGGTGAGTCTATTTTACTTTGGTTCGTGCATTGGCTGGTATTGCGTGGTGTACAAACAGCTGCGGGGGTTAACCTGCTGGCGACAATGGCAAAATTATTACCATTAACCCTATTTATTATCTTAGCTGTCATCGCGTTCAAAATGGATGTGTTTTCTTTTGATTTTAGCGGCATTGAAATGGGTGTTCCTGTTTGGCAGCAAGTTAAAGATACGATGCTAATTACACTGTGGGTTTTCATCGGCGTAGAAGGTGCAGTTGTTGTTTCAGCCAGAGCCAGAAGACGCCAGGATATTGGTATCGCAACTGTGCTGGCTGTTATTTCAGCATTAGGGGTGTATGTGCTGGTTACCCTGCTTTCACTAGGATTAGTCACCAGGCCTGAGTTAGCGGCTATGCGTAACCCTTCTATGGCAACTTTAATGGTCGGGTTAATGGGTTCAGCGGGTGAAATTGTGATTGTAGCTGGTTTAATTGTCTCTGTTTGTGGTGCTTACCTAAGCTGGACAATCATGGCAGCAGAAGTCCCCTTTATCGCTTCCTTACACGGTTCATTCCCTAAGGTATTCAAAAAACAAAACTGTAAGAAAGCACCTGAATCATCACTTTGGATCACAAATGGCGCGGTTCAACTCTCTTTGATTTTAATTTGGTTAAGCGGCAGTAATTACAATACATTACTCTCTATTGCTTCTGAGATGATCCTTGTCCCCTACTTTCTTGTCGGTGCATTTTTAGTGAAAGTTTCCTTTCAACGTGGTAGCCGTGCTTTGCTCTTTATTGCGTTGGGTTCTTGTACTTATGGGTTATGGCTACTTTATGCTTCGGGGCTAATGAACCTCTTACTTTCGGTAGTGCTATATGTTCCTGGATTGCTGGTTTTTCTGTACGCACGCAGACAAAATCAAGAAAGAGTACCATTAACTGTTATAGAAAAATCGATAATTGTGGTTTTGTTCTTGATAGCGCTCCCGTCTACATGGCAATTAATGCACTAATATCAACCACTCCAAAGAATCCGGCCTTTGTGCCGGTTTTTATTTGCGACAAAATTGTGCTGCTTAGTTTTCTTTTTGATATTAATGATGTTGTAGGGAGTTTGATTTTTTGTTTTTATTATAAGCATGTTGTAACTAAAAAATCAAAATATAGATCGCTTTTCAATCAAACCATAAGAATTAATTTTGTTTCTATGCCAATACATTCTTCAAATATATAGAACTTAAACTATGGCAGAGTATTTATTACAAAGACTTTATTAACAAAAAATTAGCTTAAAGCAAATGCAATTCATTTTCATTTGCTTTAAGCATAGGTTTAACCTCTTACATAATTAAAATAATTAGATATAAAACTTGAAAAATAAAGCATACGTTACAAACAAATAATAAATACATAATATTTAGTTAAAATTTTAACAAAAAAGCAAAATTCGAACATATTATATGT
>NZ_JADEUF010000005.1 GCF_015163655.1 Xenorhabdus griffiniae
GTGGATCCCTTTAACTGCACAACAAGAGGGACAGGTCACATCAATCTTTGCCATCTGAATGTTCTCCAAATAGGCATACTATACATGATTCAATAAATTGATGTCACGACCCTATACATGATTCAATAAATTGATGTCACGACCTAAGATTTAAATCTTTTTTCATTTTTGCTGATAGCTTCTTTAACACAAAAACTAATATCTGTTGCAAACTGACGCGCTGCAATGCGGCTTGTCTGCTGAAAGGCAAAACAAAAAACCATTTTGCCTTTCATCGTCCGGCATCTCAATTGAACTCAGATAATCATTACTATCACTAATAAATTTTTTGAGCTAACTTTATGACTAAGGCAACAAAATGAAGGAAATTGTTATGCGCAGACCTCTATTAAAAACAGCAGCGTTGTTATCACTATTTACTCTGACCTCTTCAGCAATAGCCGCATCGCACATAGTGACCGTGTTTCAATGTGCTAACAAGAATCATAAAATGGTCAATGTGAGCCTGTATAATGGAAAATACACATATCGATTTGGTAAAACTAACCAAAAACCCGATATCGAATTACAGAGATTTCCAGAACAATTATCTCATCGATTTCATAATGTCAGTGCAGCTGATACTGACACAGGGAAAGCACAAATTCATGAGCTAGATTTTAAGAATGGTGACTTCACTTATACTGTAACTTCATCATATCTTGGGAGTAAGTATGTTGCTGGTGTCGATGTTTATAAAAAAAATAATTTATTAACAAGCATAAAATGTCTACCTGATACCATAATCGATCACCTGGCTGAACATATTTCTGACTTACCGGAAAGTGACTCTTAAACGTGCTATCACACTTACAACTATTTCTTAAACATTGACGTTGCAATCACCACCGCTATACCCAACATTATCGCTGCCGGCAACAATATTACCGTCGGATACAACAAGGGATCGTGCTGGCCGGTTTAATACTCCGTTTGGCATGATGATGGACAAAACTGGACTCTTACCCCGCCCGGATAACCGGACAGAATAATCCCTAAAATAACTTCAGCCCATTTATAGTGATCGAATTGTCAACAATAAATGAGCTGAGTATTAATCCAACTTACTGGTAATTAGTCTGATTATTGTAACAACAGGCTGTTTTGAAGTTCATTAAGTTGACTCTGTAACTGTTGTAATTCCAATTGCTTTTGCATTTCAGATGGTGATGGTTGGTTTTGCAAATTATGCAAGCGTTGCTCTAATTCAGCGATCTGTTTTTCCATTTTCACTTTGCCCGCAGATTTGGTTTTCAATTGACCCAACAAGCTGTTTATAGATTTCTGCAATGCGGTGTGAGAACGCTTTTTGCTTTCCAGACTCTCCTTACCCGATTTTTTCTCACGTTCAATCGCTTCATAAATTGCCTTAAACTCTTTATTCAAAGCCTGTTCGTGTTGTAGTTCTTGCTCCTTTTCCACTACACGTTGATCCCAAGTTCCTGAGTAATTACAGTTAAACTTCGCAATAATACTCATATCGCCCAATGTCGGATCACAGTCTTTTGTCTTCGTTACACAACCAGCCAATGCGACACCAGCTGCTAACATAACTAATCCACGCATCATTAATACACGCATAAGAACTCCCTTATCAGCTCACTTTAATTGCGGTACGTTGTTCATAAAGGCTGTCGAGCTCTTGTTGTAACGTGCCAATGTTTTTTCGCATCTGGACAATTTGATTATCCAAATCTTTCGTACGAATTTTATCTTTTACCATCAAAGAAGAGACTTCATTCCACTGCTTTTCATGCGCTTTCATTTCCTTAATAGTATTGCGCAGATAAGCAATATTGGCGTCAAGGCCTGCCAGCTCTTTTTGCATCTGGTCTCTTTTCACTGTCTTCGCAACGATATTTTTTTTGAGATTTGCTAAAGTACGCTTATCCGCCGCAATAACTTCCCTAGCTGTAGCCGTTACGTTCTGGATACGTTTGTTTTCTGCTTTAACATCGTTAATTGAAGCAACCAGTAACTGCTCTTTAGTTGCATATTGTTTACGCTGGTTATCCAGATAAGCATTGGCTCCCACACCAACACCGCAACCCAAAATAGCAGCGGCAGCAATACATATTGCTTTATGGTCACTGGCGAGCGCACAAGCCAATGCTCCTGTCGCAGCACCAGCTATACATGCCTGCCATCCCGATTTATTAAAAAATTCAACATCTTTATTCTGGGTTAAACGAGAATCCACTCCCCCACTCTGGGCAAAAGGGCTTTGCAAGGTTTGGCAGCCCGCCAGAAAAAAAATCATGCAGATAGAAACCATAGAACGAATAGATTTCAAAACCATTCCTTATTATCCTTTTTTTAATCTGATTGATTATTAATTATTTTTCTTACATGCATCTAACCAACTGTCTCGTGCAACTTTCCCGTTGTTCCAATACCCTTTAAGGTTGTCCCAATAAGTGTTGAGGTAACGGTTCAAATTCGTCTTTCCGCGTGCTGACATTTGCTGTTGAACAATACGAAGTTGCGGGGCAATAAGCTCAACATTATAAGTTATTCCCATATCCACCAAGGTATCAGCATAATAATTAACAATAAAACTCAGCGCTTTTTTATGCTGTTCTAGCTGTGTTTGGCGACGCGAGCAATTAGCATCTAGCTCACTGCCCGCTTTACAGGTTTTTTCATATAAACTAACCAAGCGATCATAAAATTCTCCGTCATCTTTTAATTTGGTACATAAGAATGCCCCAAGCTGCAAAGAAGTGCGTATTGCCTGATCGCGCTGTTCATCACGCAGCTGTGCATTTGCCCGCAGATCAGCTCGCAATTGTTCCAACTGCTTTTTTACCGTCGTATCCTGAACCTGGGCTGAGATATTACTCAAGTTATCAATAGAATCAGCTGCTTTTTTCTCCTTGGCTTGTATATTATCTGTACCTAATGCTTTCCACTCTTTGGCAATCTCTTTGATACGTTCTCGGGAAGTCAATGTCGGAGAAACCAGCACCAAACGAAAGCCAATGGTTTTATTTTTATTATCACCTTGTCCCGAATAATAAGGTTCTTCACCACGCAATGCGCTACGTATGTCGTTTTGTGGTGTCAGAAAGTTTCCGCCCCTAACGATATATCCCCCTGCTTTACCATGCTGGCGATCTAATTTATTTAAGCGGAAAGGTTCAAACATCATCTCAGATGCATTGCCTAACATATCATGCAGCCCCAGCGGGTTAGGTTTAAGTAAGCCGGTAAGTTGAAGTTTGCCATTGGAGGATTGGGAGCCTGCAAACCAGACATAATTGGTTATCCCTTCTGGCATTGGGAAACGTTGATCGCGGAATTCAGCCGTGGAAACAGCCAAACCACCACGGGCAGCAAACTCCCATTCAGTTTCTATCGGCAAGCGTAAGAAACCGGGTTTACCATCTTCTACGGGTAAGGCCTTAGGCTGATTATTCAATAACCAAAGGTTATATTGGTTCGCCAGATTCATGGCATCTATCCAACCAATATTCACTTTAGGCAGACGCAGTTTCATATTTGGTGTCGGACAGTTGCCCATAATGGCCTGATATTGTAAATCTGTTATCTCGTACTTCGCCATCAAGAAGTAGCGCCCCTTGACAGACCGGCCTTCTGCGAAACTTCCCGCAATATGTTCAGCTCGCGCTTGCTCCAGATATCCCCATTCATCGTTACCTTCCCCGCCCAATATAATGCTGTAATCCTGCAATGGTTGGCTAAGGGGAATGGAGATCTTGCGAAATACCATCGCACCACTACAAGGCATAGGTAATATCACATCATCCGCCAATGGCTTGGGATTATAATATTTTTCTTCCCAACTCACATTGGCTGCATTGGCAGAAAGTGAAAATGTTCCAAGCAAGAATCCTGACAAGACCATACCCACATAAGCCCCCCTCACACAATGATTAAATCTCACGTAAACTCTCCGCAGGTTCAATTTTCAATGCGCGTAATGCCCCTATTGCAGCAACCCCCAACGCTACGGCTAAAATCACCAATAATGCGATCAATAGATGCGAGGGTTCCAAATGGCACACAAATGCCGTTTCAGGTAGTGAAGCCCCCAGTACACTGTCAAATAACTGGCTGGCGCCAAAATAGAGAAATAAGCCTATTCCCCAAGCACTGCCGGTAAGAAACAAAGCCTGGATCAGGATAAACAACACAACAGCCCGACGACGGAAACCCAATAATCTAAGCACAGCCATATCTTTTCTCTTACGATCGATATTTGCCATAAAGGCCCCCACCAGCGACGCGACACAACCTGAAGCAGATATCCAAGCGATAACGCTAAAAATCAAGCCAAGTACATAATCGATGGCACGTACAGATTCAATCTGTGCCTGCTGGGTCACCGTTTCAATATTTTGCTGCTGTAGCCAGTCAGCTAATTCTTCTACCGTATCAATGCTACTAGCATATAACCGAGCTTTGGCAAAAGATGTACGTCCATGGACTTGCTTCCCATCGTGGGTATTGAATAGCTCTACCTGATAACCATCACGGTAGTCTTCCATCGCAACCAAAAGAGGCAGCGTGACGAAAGCGGCAGGGCGGGAAAATTTCGCTCCATCAATTACATCAATGACAGTTAATGTATGTTGTGCGCGTTCGTTCAGCCCATCTCGTTTACGGGTAATCACTAAACGTAAGCTATCCCCTATTTTTACCTGCAACTGCCCTGCGGCACTAGCACTAAGCACGACTTGTTGAGGACCCTGCGGTATCCGCGCGTTAACCAACAAGGGATCATGTGGGGCTGTGGGGATCACTTCAGCATTACTGACAAAATGCCGATTATATTTAACCAGATCAGCCTGCGTGTTCAATGAACGCGTTAATGGCATAACAAAACTGACATCGGGACGCTCCGCAAGCTGCATCAGCCAAGTACGGTCATAGTTACCATTTCCCAACATACGAACTTCGAGTGTACGTGGATCATCCAATAGGATATGGCGAAGCTGGCTGACTATGCCATTTTTCAAACCAAACAGCAGTAAAAGAGGCGTGATTACAGCAATCAACGAAAAGATGATACAGAACGCGACCTTGCGATCATGAACCAAATCTGCCAACGCCATACGGGGCAGAAGCCAACGAGACGGTCGCATGGTAGAGCCATTACTATTAATAGATTGTGAAGACACTTTGTTTTTCATCCACTTTCGCAGCATAACGTTTAAGGCTCAAATCTGTGACCCGCTGCCAATCATGACTCACAATAATCGCAACTAAACCCAGTGAGTTTACCATTTCAATTATCAGGCCAAAAAGTGCCTCCGCATTATGGGGATCCAGCGCTGCTGTAGGTTCATCTGCCAATAATAGTTGAGGTTGATGAGCAATGGCACGAACAAAGGCGACACGCTGGCGTTCCCCAATTGAAAGTTGGGAAGGCATTTTTTTCATCAATCCCCCAATTTTCAGGCGCGAAATAGCGGTATCCAGCCAATCGGAGTGAACCACTAACCCTGCTATTTTGCGAGGCAATTGAATATTTTGCTCCACTGAAAGCCAAGGAAGCAGGCCACCATGTTGCAAAACAAAACCGATATCTTTCGCCCGTATCCCAGCAAGTTGGCGCTCTTCCCCTGCCAAAATCGGCGTGGCAATATCACGTGGTGGCATTCCTAATCGGTAACACATGAGATGATCAGGTTGCAATATCCCCCCAATCATCTCCAGTAAAGTGCTTTTACCACATCCACTGGGACCTGTTAATGCGGCCACTTCTCCCGCATCCAGCGACAACGACGGCAAACTAACGGTAAGACCTTGCTCTTCCTGCCCACGCTGTATCTGCATCGACTCAATGTGCAACATCATGGAAGATTTTCCAATGGTACAGGGTAGACGTTATCACGCGGATCGCTGTCTGGTGCCAATGAAATCCAGCGATCGACATCTTCGTTATAACGCTGGTAATACTTAAGTTTGGTATTCAAACGACGAATAAAACGCTCTTGCTCCAATCCATCCCAACTTTTCCACGTCTCTTCATCCAGGCTCAGCACTTCGCTCAAATAAGGCAATCCTTCGATATATTCACCCAGCAGCCCCATTTCACCAAGTTTGGTTGCTTGCTTATTTTTTGCCTGTTTTGGATCATTCCCCATAGTCGCAGCTAGTGAACGCAAACTGGCAAACATATCATCCGGAGAAATCAGGCCTTCATTGGCTGCATCCACGATCTTCTTCATGATTTCACTCAGATCACTTAACTCGCTCTTGGTCAACAGTACCTTGACCTCTGTCGCTGGAATATTTTGTTTCACCAAATCTCGGTCACTAATCCAAGATTTAAATACCGGCGGTGCTTGGATTCCCTGTTTCTCGCCAAGGTATGCCAATTGCATGGCGTGCCCTAACAAAGCAGCATCACGCAGTAAAGGTCCCTGTAATAACGCCTCTTTTTCTCCCGCATCAGAAGAATAGGATTCATCAGCGCCAAGTGCGCTACCAACCGTCTCTTTTCCACTCCATGCTGTTTTAATCTGCCCTGTGATCGCATTGGCCAAGCTGTCAACTATCGTACCAAAACTGTTCACATCGCCTGAGTCAATCGGGTAATACAGCGGTTTATGTAAGAAGGCATTGAGCGTTAACTCACGGTACTGGCTCTCTGCGGAAGCATGGTTTTTACGCCCTGCTGGTGTTTTCAAATGAAGTGCATACAATGCCACACCGCGATAAGTAGCCTCCAAACGCACCTGTGTAGCATCCAATTTAGTGGTGGATAATTTATCATCACCTTCCAATGCACCTGCATCCGTCACGAGGATCACATAACGCGCACCAAATTTCGTCCAGTCCACTTTATCCAATGCCGTCATTACGCCTGCATAAGCGTCTTCATTGACTTTGCTACTGGAAACTTTGGCTTGTTTGAGGTCACGAACTTTTGCCAGAAAATCTTTTCCATCTTTGACCGTATTGGGATCGACATACAGTTTGCTGTCATATTCCAAGCCTGGAACCGCCGTAACATTGGAGCGATAAGCGATAAGGCCAAATTTCACCTGCCCAAGCAAATTCTCTTTTTCAATTTGCTGGTAAATTTTCTCAATGGCTTGTTTAGTACGATCAATATAAGGCCCCATCGATATAGTGGAATCAATCACGAATACCACCGATGCCGAGAACCCTTTCATCATATTTTTTTCTTTATCGGGAGAGATGTTACTTCCCTTATCTTGCTCTGAATTAGGCGTTTCACTTACGGAAGCAACATTAAGTATTCGTACTTGATAACCTGTGTTGGTAAAAATATCATCCGAATCCAACACGGGCAGCAGATAAAAATTCTGGTGCTGATTGATCATATAATCAGGTTCACGCGCCAACACAGAAGAAACGGATTTCCCCTCTTTCAGCCCACTCAATAATGGCTGCAATTGCGCAGCCGGATTCGGTTTGTTCAAAATATCTTCTACATCCGTTTTATCACGGAAGAACAACATTGGGCTACGCCCAGAAGGGTTGGTAAAAGCCAAAGTCAACTGCATTTTCCAATCTACGGTACAGCCGGATTTCATCCAGCCACGAGGATAACCGTAACTATCAGGACCTACATGTAACCATTCTTCGTTTCCTTGCTGCTGGCGCTGGTAGACGTAAAAACGACTAAAGGCAGGTTGTTCTTTGCCTTTTTCACCGATCTTCGCCGATAATTCACAACCAGGATAAGTTAGCACCCGCTGATAGAGCGTTTGTTTCCCTTCCTGCAATAACGGTGTTTGTGCTGACGCCCCAGTCGATACCACCAATGCCAGAGCGGGGAAACCCGCCACCAGCCAGCCAAGATATTTCATCATGCCATTCCTATTCCTTCAGCACGCTATTTTTTCAGTTCTTCTAAACGAGCTTTCGCTTTACGATTTTGTGGATCTTGATTAACCAGTATTTCGTACCAATAAATGGCCGTTTGAGCATCCGCAACAAAACACCCTTTTTTCGTTGCTGTTTTCGGATCATATTCTTGGGCATAACGTAAAGCGATGTTTGTATCACCCGATTGTGCCTTATAGGCATAAAGGCGCTGGGCAATATCACACTGTTTTGCCTCTTTTGCCTGATTAATGATTTCCAACACTTGCTGGCTGGAAGGCTGGCTACGTAAACAACTTTTAACAAAATCCAGCCCACTGCCTTTAGTCATATTTTCACCTGCACAAGGCGCTGTTTCCGACGCGCTGGCAATCACTGGTTCTGGCTTAGCTTGTGGTTTCAACCACCACCAAAATGCACCAGCAACGACTACAATCAACAATACCGCCAGAGCTATCAATAAATTTTTGTTTGATCTTTTTGCCGATACTGGTGGCACAGGTGATGGGATATTATCCTTTTCATTGAACGACAATGACTGCGCCTCTGATTTCGGCAATACAGTATTTTGTGTTTCAACAGGCGATGTTTCGTCAGGAAGCACGGCTGTTTCCTGCGTTGAAGATACATTGTCACTAAGCTCACGTTCTTTATCTGTAGGGACATAGTCTCCTTTTGCCAAGGAACTTAGCACCCCATCGGCAATTTTCAGCACCCCGATATTTTGCAGACCATCACAGTCTTTTGCTGTGACACGATATGCCACCTGACGCTCAGCCAACAAAGCATCAACCAATGCAGGGCCTATTTGCGCTTCCACCGCGCCATCCACTTCCTGCAATTCAGGAAGCATTAACCACACTTCATTGCTGATCCATTGCCCTCGCTCATCTACAAAACAGCGATCCTGATTGCGCTGGACTGATACCTTGATGCCCTCAGTGGCTCCCTGCCAATCTTCAATGCGCAATATGGCATATCCCGGCTCAACCGGTTCATGAGGTCTCAGTTCTGGTTTAATCACAACTCGTTACTCCGACGACAATTGAATACGTTGAATAATGGCGCCCAGCTGTTCATTTTGGATGGCAGTAATTTCACGCCCAGCAGAGTGACCGGCATTTTCTTTAATCACGTCCTTCAGGCCGATCAGCCAATCAAAAACAAACATGGCGCTATAGTTCAGCGTCTCGTTTGTTAATCGATAAAGCCGTTCATCACCTCTCCACAATGCTGGATCTTTTTTATCTGGGCGGGAAAAAATAGGTTGGCCTTTGTTAAAACGGCTATCAGGACGTTTTTCATTCGGTATGTTCTGATAACCCAACCAAGTGACAAAATCATTCATAACGTGCATCACACGGGAAACCTGACGCTCCATCATTTTTTCCCGTCGGACACCTGCTTGCTCCGTGTTTTCCAGCACTTTCAGCAGATCCCTCTCGACGTTCATTCTCTGAATAGCCGTAATTAATTCATCCACCAACATTTCAACAATAGGGCGAGGTAGACCGATAACATTCGCCACATCCAGCTGTTCCGGGACGGTTCGCAGGTAATTGATCCATAATTTAATCACGCGATGGGCAAACTCTTGTTCATGGCTGTGAACAGATACCGTTTCGTCTGGTGTATCACCGAACAGATCAAAATCACTACCAATGCCGAAGTTGGCTATCGATTCATCCGCTTTATTATCTTCAACAGACAACTCCACTTCCGTTTCCTGCATATACAGTTCTTGCAGTGCCTTGCGCGAAGGGATAAAACTTACCAACAGTTCACCGTGCATCTCCATACGGGTTTGCAATACCTTAAGAATATCATCAGCAATCAGTTCTTTTCTCGCCACGTCTTCAGCCCCATTTGGCTGATACCAAGCATGTAAGTTCCCTTCCACCAGTTCATGACGAGTTTCATCTAGCTGTTCCGCTATACGCATCAACTTAATTTCATGTTGTGAGGCGCTCCCCAAATAGTCGGCCAATCGACGCATACCACCATCGTCAAGTTGAAGCATGGCATCCCATGCCTCCTCAGGTGAAGCAATGTGACGCTGAATCGCAGTATCCTCAAGGAACGTTTTTTTCATCAAGGTCAACTTAGGTGCAGTTTGTTGATTGAATCCTACTTCACTGTCTGCTTGCATCATGATAAATGGTGTAGCCTGACGCGGTTTACGCACCAAGAAGGTATTGTTAAAAGCTCGCCCTGGTTGCCATTCCTGCATCCACGGAAAATGACCAAAACGTTCTGTCATAGTGATTTTAATCATGCCACCCTTGCCCCAGGCTTCGCGCAGCATGTCTTCTGACTTGGTTAACTCTTGTGTGATACGTAAGTCCAGCTTAGTGATCGCCCAAACTAATCCCGATGGACGACGAGCACGGCTACTAGCATCAGCGCCTTGGGTATAACGAATCCACTCATCCAATACACTACCAACATCTTTCACGTTGGATTGTTCATTTGAAGGTGTGCAAACCACCAATACGTTCATTTCTTGGTTGAGCGTATAACGTTCAAACAAATAAGCTACCTTGCCCCGCAGGATTAATTGCGCCAGCGGGTTACTGTCTTCATTTTCTGTTTCTGCCGCGTTTTGGAAATAATCCAGTGACTCTACGCCAAGGCGACCGCGGTAACCGGGAAAATCTAGCAAGTCGACATTTTCAAACAACCTTTCCCGTGTAGAAGAAAGCAATGGTACATGCAGTTCGACTGTTAGTGCGGTAAGTTCTGCCAAGGAGAGGGAAACAGGGGCAGACAGTCCATTTTCCAGCTCAGGACAAACTTCAACCTGCAAGTCATTGCTCTTGTTCAGGCGCTCCAGCATATCAACATTCATTATGCTGCTGGTTTGTACCAATCGATTATTCTGCTCAGTGACCAAAACACTCAGTGGTGCCCTGACCAAACTGGCACCTCCCAAACGCTGTAACGTATAGGCAAAACGTCGATAGGTATCGCTGAACTCACGAATATTGCCCCATAGTTCGCCAAATAACTGGGCACGATCATCAATTGATAGCCAAGGTGCCAGCTCTACTGCCGTTGGCCAGTATTGCAATGCCATTTTGCTTTGGCTTTTTTCCGCATGACGAACTAAATAATCCCATAGTGCAACAACATCCTCTTCCGTCATGCCCGGCTCTTTATGAGGCTGGCGTCGTCCATTTAGCGTGGTAAGCAGCGCATTAATGCGTTTTTCATCATAACCCCAATCAATCCTTTCCTGATTGAAGTCATGAATAAACGTATTAGCAAGAATTTTGGCGATTTCCGCTTCATTAAATAGTTGTAATTCAATCGGCCAATCTGGATTGACTGGGAGTGTATGACGACTAAAACGAGTAACAAGGCCGGTAGCCTCTTTGCCTCCACCACGAGGGTTAATATGTTCGATAAAATCAAGTTTATGGTGACCCATTTGGGTTTCTAAACGCCCATTTTCCCCCGCAGCCAGCGAGGAGATAAGATAGGACTTTCCCGCTTGGGACAAACCGAAGAAACCAATAGTCATCGGACGCATGGCCGCCGTCGCCAAACGGTGCGCTGTATTACGGCTCCGACGCAATTTCAGTTTTAACCGATCGGCTTCTGTATTCAGGCGAGGGGCATTGCCACGCACATCCTCTATCCATTCAATCGCTTGGCCCGCTCCTTTTGCTACATCAAGCCACGCTTGTTTTAATTGTTCGGGAGTAAGGTTATTCATTAGATTTTTATGCTCCCACTGTCGAGCCAATAATAAGTTTCACCCAAGCCACTTCCAATCAGGGTATTAAGTTTGAAGCTAACGTCGTTAGGGCGCGTGTTTTGCTCAGATCCGACAATTTCCATCTCATTAATGCGGAATTTTTCTGGGCTACCGTTAGATTCTGCTTCGCGCCCCTGCCCTTCTTCCACTTCCAATTTCAGGCGTAATATCGCATCACCAGCTAATGCTGCCGCTACCCGAGCGCCCTGAATTTTCAGGGTATACAACGGGGTTGCTGGCCAACGTTCATTATCGAGTTGACGGAAACCTAGCCGCATTTCCCCACGTGATTCAAAATATTGCTCGCGATCCAGTTGGAACCCTGGTTTATCCAGATCTATGTCTCGATAAAATATATTGCTATTTTTCAACAAGTTATTACTGTCAAGCATGCCAAAATAACGAATGGTTGAATAAGGTTTGAAATTGGCAGTACGGAAGTAGAAATTACTCAGCCGTGATTTCTCCGCCAACAAGCACAGCATCGCCCCAACCGCAGCAGTAGATTTAGGATCTTCAATCAACCCGTTCTTATTGAATGGATACCAACCTCCGGTTTCATATCCATGCAGCGGGAGAATACGTGCAGGCGGCACTGGTTGTAATTTGCACAGCAATGCCTGAATTCCTGGCAAGCGGGAAGGACGTCCAGTTAACAGCAAGATATCGCAGCTATAGTGCCAAAGGACTTCACTCAATGAACGCAGGCTTTGGCAGATATTAATGCGGTTATTGCGGAGATCAATAAACTCATTATGCAGTTTCATCAAGCTAATGTTTACTGGGACATTTAGAATAGAGAATTCATTTTTTATTCCGGCTGGCAGATTACGTTTAACTTCTTCATCCACGTATTCAAGCAATTTATTCGTTGGTGGAGAGGGAAGCAGATCACTGAACGTAGCGCTAATTACCTGCTCACCTGTTGCGAGATTAAATTTTTCATAATGATGCAAAATGGCAAGCGCTATCGGAGCAAATATTTGCAATGTCAATTGTTGACGCAGCACTTGCTTACCCGCTTCCAGTGCCTCACTACCAAACAATCGAGACATGATTGCTTCTGCATCTAAATCTTGATAACCGATGTCCAACAAGGCAGCCTTGAATGCCGGCTGTAAGTAAAGCTGGATCACGTCCAACAAAATATCATCACCGGCGACTTTAAAACCCTCGCGGAATAATTGCGTTGGAACAATACGCACATTACTGCCACTACCTTCATCCAAGGTATAGCGCGTGATAACCAGATCCGTCGTCCCACCACCAATGTCGATGGATGCGATTTTCAATGTGCGTTTATCACCAGTTTCCAGCTTGTTGTCAGGCCGCACAGTGGCAGCAAAAAACTCTTCACTACGACCACAAAAATAGTTTTGTGTCTCGTTATAGAGGTAAACTAATTGGCCACAAGTCGCCTCATCCCATTTCACATGCACTTCTGGCAATATGCGCTTGCGTTCGACGTTCTTATCTTCCCGCCCACTTTCATCAATACCTTGATCTCGATCTTCCCAGCTCAGTGCTTTCCACACCAATCTGATGGCTTGTGTCATTGCCTGTTGGAAAATAGCACGCTCAGGCTTTGGCATAGCTGGCGGAACAGTAAGAATGATATTTTTTAACTGGCGTGGTGTACTGGCATGGGTCATCTTCAAGCGTTGGGCTGGGCTATTAATCTGCATTAACGCTTGTGCCAATACCTCTGACAACATCATAGTCATCAAAGAGCGACGACTATAGTTCGGTGTAAACACTGGCATACGTTCAGAAGGCTTGAGTGCATAAAGCGCTTCACCCTTGTCATTGATCATGTAGGTCATCGGTGCCGCTGTTGCCTGTGGTTCACGATCCGATTTAACAAATGCACGACTAAACCGCCAGCCGGGGGAATATGTTGCTTCATCCCATAAATAACGTTTTGGACTGGAAAGCCCGGTTGATCCTTCCGTTCCTAAACGCTGTGATGCCATGCGGAAGGCTTCTTCTCCCAAGCGGCCAATAGTTGGCCAAGTAAAGGCATCACTACGTCCACTCTTCGCGGAAAAATCCTGCTTGCCAAATTCAGCCTGGGCAAATTCCAATCGGCTTTCAAAAGGTTCTGTATAGACATATTGAGGTTCACTCAAGTCACGTAGCTGCAACTGATAATGATGAGATAAGCCTTGGTTATCATCTTTGTGGTCTTCAATCAAAATCCCACAACTGCGTGAGTTACCTATATCTAGCACCAAGTCAACGTCAATAATCGGGTTATCATTTAACCTGACATCATTAAGCTGAATTTCAGGAACGCCCAGCGAAACGTTCAGTGCATTAACCAAATTAAGATAATGCGCCTGATGTTCCTTTTGGTTCAGGCTATTATCGATATCTTCATGATAATGGCGCCATAATCCAGTAGCCCGCTCGGTATAGGTTTCCCGCAACCAATCGTCCACCCATTTCAGCAACAAAAAATCACCCATTTCATGATGGTTTTCTGCCAGCGCAAAACCGACACCAGAACGTACATCGTCATCCCCCGGTGCCAAATATTGGGTATTCGTTCTGTCTGGAAAAACTTTGGTATCAAAAGCCAGCGTCACACGCCAGGTGTTTCCCTGTTCATCCGGTGTATCAAGTGCATGAAACTTCACCCGCGACCAGTTGGTCGGTCCTTGTGCAAAACTCCCGGGTGAATTAAAACGGAAAAATGGTAACGGTAGCCAAATGTCGTTATAAAGCTCAAGGGATTTTTCCAATGACAATGAGTAATCTGATTCCGCTGCAAACGCAGAAACTCCCGACGGTGAGGGCACCAGGAAATTGTTATCTCGCTCGTTATATACCAAGCGGATCACTGGATTATCTTCTCCAGCCAGTAGAAATTCACCGTACACTTTGTGCTTAGGTAACGCAAAAGCAAAATCCAGAAACTGAATACCACTGTCACGGATCAGTGTGACTTTCTCTTTGAAATCAGTAATAGTTGCCAGCATGTGGTTAATTTGCCTCTCGCTTCATCGACATAGGAAATAAAGTTTTTTCGTCATAGCGTCCTTTGCACTCTGCCATATTCTGTGTGCCCTGCTGACAAACAACATCAGGCATAGTGTAATTTGAACCATCAGTACATTTTGCTTCACCACTGTTATTTAACTGCAACATTTCAGTGTTCATGGCCGCCCTGACTGGAGCTTGACAACGAATTCCATCACCTCGCACTACTTCAACTTGCCCTTTGCCATTATGGATCTGATAAGTCAGCCTCAATGGCTTACCAGTACGGCTATCCTGGATCCCCGCCCCCGCATGCCAACGACCATTGAGAAAATCAATGTTGTTTTGTTGCAAAGCGCTAGCAGGAATTGTCATCTCTTCAGAAGAAGATGTTGGTGTCCCAGATAATGATGAGTTATTGGATAGATCAGTACTGGTTGATGGTATCGATTTACCAGAATCAATTGATTCAGAAACACTTTTTTCCAACAAAGAATCTTTTGCCGATGGCATTCCATCAGCCGCAGAATTTCCTGCTTCCAGCTTAAGGGGGGGATTCAGTAGCTGGGAATTACCCATATTATTGCTATTTATCGTGTCACTACGTTCTAATATACCGCCACTGCTTGTAACACCATGAAATGAAATCACTTCATCTTGATGTGAAGGCGTAGTGTGAGTTGACGATACTATTCCCCAAACAGGCATTTCGGGCATACAACCACGCAATAACAAAAGGGAAAGTAAAATCAGTAACAAAGGTAATAACAACCATAACCAACGACGTAATCGCCGACGTTGTGTACGCTTAGCCATTGACGCAGAGGCAGAAGAAGATAGCGATGCAACAGAAGCTACCGGCTCAATTGCAAGTTTTGATGCATTGCCTGAAGTAATTGGTGATTCTGAAACAATTGCTGATTTAGCAGGCCGCATTGGGCGCAAGCCATCAAGGGTATTGGCGTTTTTCTGCTGCGTTTTTATTTTTCCTAAATTCGCACTCGCTTTTCCTAAAAGCGTTAATATAGGCTTACCATTAACCAAATAAATACAATCCTGAGCTGGAGATTGGATGGTATTATTCAGCAAGCCTGCAAGCTGGCGCATTTCATGTGCTTTTTGCTCAGGCAGTTGCGCACTGAGTTGTTCAACAGCAGATTGATTTTCCTTTAACTGTTGCAGTGCAGACTGACGCTCATCAGCTGTTGCCGCCGCCCAAGGAACAGCCTTACCGGAAAATCCCGCATACCAATCAATACGCTCCCCCTGTCTATTGACCTTTGGAATTGCCAGTGAATCAGCAACCCCAGGAAGCTGATGTGAGCGTAAGCTTTCGCGTAATCTCAATGGAAAAAGGTGAGCTACTTGCCCACTTTCTTCCATGGGCAGAGGGCCTTCGAGTTTATCACTACGTAAAAAAGTCTCCTGATGCGATTGACGTAAACAATCGAGAGGTTTTGGGCGTGCTTGCTGCTTCGCATTCACAAATCCCCAAAAGGTTATTACAGGTTTGCCGTCAACCAAATAGATATGATCTTGGTCGGGAAATTGGATAGTTTTACTCAGTAAGGCACCAAACAAGCGCATTTCATGTGCCTTTTGGTTAACCATTTGCGTACTAAGTTGTTCAATGGCGGCTTGGTTTGCCTCCAGTTGTCGCAATGCAGATTGACGCTCGTCATCTGTTGCCGCCGCCCAAGGAACAACATGACCGGCAAATCCCGCATACCAATCAATACGATCCCCCTGTTCATTGCCCTGTGGAATAGCCAGTGAATTAGCAACCTCAGAGAGCTGGCGTAGACGTAGGGTTTCTCGTAATTGCAGGGCAGAATGGTGAACAGCTTGACCATTCTCTCCCATGGGTAAATAACTTTCGAGTTTGTCACCACGTAAAAAAGTTTCTTTCACAATAAGCCATTCCTTGCTATCAAAAAATACAACACTAATGTATTTATTTCGCTAATTGGGCCAAGAGAGCAAATATACCTTTTCCAAAAAGATAAAATAATGCTACGGAATAATCTGCGCTGCGCATTAAAACGGAAGATGGTTCCCAAGAGTCTATTGTAACTATTACATAATAAGCAGTAAAACCTCGTGCCCTTATTACGCTACCACATCCACTAAAAACAGATAAAAATGCAAAAATACATTAAATTTATTGCATTTTATTTCTACTAATTACAATTGTCAGGGATATATTCTTGTATCGCTTGGTTTATTACTTGGGTAAACTGGCTGGCATTATTAGCGGCAAATACCTTTCCACCTGTTTGTTTAGCAATGCAATTTCCTGCTCCAGTATGCATGATATCCACGACATTGACTTGTAAACGGGGTTTCTGTTTTTTAAGCGCATTAGCCACAGCGCAAGGATCGCCACCGCACGTTTCATCCCCATCGGAAATTAACAAAATGATCGCGTCACGATCCACACCATCTACCAAAGAACCCGCTGTTTCTAATGCCAATGCCAGCGGCGTTTTTCCATACGGTTCAATACGGTCAATCGTTCGTTTTAACGCCAGCCGCTGCCCAGATGTCAATGACGATGAAGTCGAAATACGCTGGCAATCAGAAGCTGCCACAAGGCTAATTGCCATATCGGAAGGCAGTTTATCGATAATTTTCTTGGCAGACTGTTTTGCTACCGTGATACGCCTTGGCTCCCTCTGGACGTTTTCGAACGATAGACCTTGTAGCCAAAGTTGTACTTCACGTGGTGTAACATCTATGCCAAGAAACATGGATTCTGAGGCATCAAAAATCAGCACAACTTCAGGGGCCTGATTTTTACTGCGTTGAGCAGGGCAAAGCTTTTTCACATCCATTGAGGGTAATTTTGCTGTGACGCTCGATTTTACTTTTGACTCCACCTGCTCTGGTTCTACAACAGCAAATGCTTCCAATGGTTCTGGTATTGCCTCCCCTATAGATTCACCAGCGATCGTTTCAACAACAGGTTGCTGTATCGGCAATGTTTCCACAGGAAAATTGGCTGATTTCACTGGAGAAAGCTTCGGCGATATACAACCTCTCAATAACCATAGTAATAATAATGCGAACAGTAATAATAGTAGCCACCACATCCAGCGAAATTTTCGTTTCTGCTCTGGTAAAGGCGCATCAGGAGACATCGTGTTACCCGTTACAATATCTTGATATTGCGAGGCAGGTGAAATAGTTTGCCCCCAGAGGATAACCGGTTGATTATCTATGCTCCAGATATTTTCTTCCGCAGGAAAATGGCTAATTTTCTCCAATAGCGTAAAGATTTCTGTATTTACTTCCCCTTTTTCACTCAATCGTTCACGTAATCGGGCAATAACGGCGAGTTGGCGGGTAATTTGTGCATGAATTTTTTCGCGCCCAATATCTGATAACTGGGAAAAAGGTTGAGGCTGGCCTTGCAAATCACTATACCATTCAATGGCATCATCACTGCTTTTGATCGGCCTGGCAAACAATAAAGAAAAATTTATAGGTAGATGTTGAACCAATACTGACTGCAGCAAATCATAGTGGCGCAATGCATATTCGTACTGCTCATATTTATTGGCTAAACTACGCGTTATTCTTATCATGCATGATACCCATTTGCAGGACTGTATTCCTTTTTATTCCCATAAAAACACTTATTTTCTTAAAAGCACAAAATATTTTTTAATCCTGAACATTACTTTTGCAACAATAGGTTAAGATCATACATAACAATTTCATGTGTTGGTTTGACCTGTCTGATATTAATCAAGTACAAAATAAATAATGTCATTAAGAATGATCCTACAATAATGGCGGCAAGGTTCAATAGCTTCCTGTCAGGGTTTTCAACTCTGGCTAAAGATGGAATTCCTCTGGTGGTTCTCGCGTCATCCATTACGCAAATAATGAAAGTTTGGGTATTAGAACTGAACATCATGAGCAGTTTTGTTGAGTAAGCACAGAAACAGGAGAGGCATTTAACCCCTCCTGTTATTTCTCGTTCTTACCCTATGACAGAGTTGGAGTTAGGTAACAAAAGCGGTTGTTCGGTCTTAGCCGGTTGTGTATTTTGCCGTAAGTGCTCGTAAGCCCCTCCCATATCAGGGAATGAAGCCATAGCTTCGCTCAACTTCACCAGACTTGGGCTTTCTATCGCTGAAACAGTAGTGACGGCATGAGCGGCAATATTGGGTTGCCTGCTGGCCCAGGATAAATCCATCAACATATCTCCTTGCTTACTCATGTTCTCGACTAGATAAGCCACATTAATCGCCGACGAAGTTCCCTCCAAATTAATATGCAAATGTTGATGAGATTTGGCCTGATTACCAAATACCTGACGCACCACCAATGCTGTTCCTGTGCCAGAGTCGGTCAACATCAAGTCATCATCATGTCGGTTCACAAGAACACTTTTCAGATTGGCTATCGGTAAGATCAGACGATCTAAAGACTGCCTCGGATCGTTATTGTCGATGATCACTGTACGGTAGTGAGCCCACATCTCCTTACTGAAACGATAGGTATCGTGATTGGCTCCACCATACAGCACCAGACTATCGACACCATCGATGATCGGCAGCATTAGATTATCACTGGCTTCGCCTCCTTGAAGTAATAAGGATGACTGGATTCGCTCCATTCCAATGGATTTATTGAGTATTTTTACCCCACTGCTATCGCTCTGGTATAACTCCTGCGTCACCTGGTTATACACATATGCCGCCTTATTTTTGGCATTGATTCCCAGAAAACGCAGATTGCCTGAGACGGGAATGCCATTACCTGAAAAAACCTGACCGCTGCCAATATCAAACCAGTCTTGAGTATTGTTATTTTGCAAGGTCAGTACCCCTTTGGCGTGCCATTGGGCAGCAAGTTCAGTGAGTGCCTGTGATAAATTAGCCGCATTGTTCTGGTGCCAATCTTTATCAACGCCAACTAACCGCAATTCTCCCGTATTGGTTCGTATCAGGATCTCACCCTTGGCTGTGATCAGACGTATTCCCGTGTCAACCTGTTGTGCTGCCTTAAGAGACAAATCAGGTGTCAATTCACTGGCAACGGGAAGTTGTGCCGAAGCATTAAGTACAAGGTCAGAACCAAAGGCAGTAGCCAATGCATTCGTGGTCATAGCAGGTTGGCGATATAATTTACCACTTTCAGGTGCAAAGAGCCGCGCAGAGGTGCCATCAGCTTCGAATCCCAAGAATTGCAGCGGCTTATCCTGTAGTGTTGCTGAAGCCACGACCACTTGTCCATTGTGGTACCACACGGGCAACACGCTTTTGCCATCGGTGCCCTTGACGCCAAATACCGCCAGAGTGGTTCCCCCATTTGTGACACTCGCCAGATCCTGCCACCAGTGGGTACGCCCCTTGAGCCAATGCTCGTTAACTGCTTCGTAGTTAAGCTGCCCCAATGCATCAAGTTGCGCTACGCGCCCATCCTCAGTGATGGCAAGCAGGCTACCATTCAGGTTGACTACATTGGCTAACGGTGGTGTGTTGATACGCAAGGCAGTGGGTTGATTAGCGTCAAGAACAGCCTGGCCAGGACCTTCCTGACGGAACAAAGCATTCTGCTCTTTACTGTAGAAGAAGAACACTTCCGTACCAACGGGGCGGGAAATGCTTCCCGCCAGTACAAGATCAGCTGGGATCTGCCAGGCACTGCGGATCTGTTCGTCCTCGTTAAAGTGTAAGGTCTGTTCCTTCGGGGGTGCCAGATTCGGTTTAATCAGTGTTCCATCGCTACGTATCCAGTAGCGATGTGCCACACCTGCCGCATCCGTCCCGAATAGAGTGACCAGCTCGGCACTGGTCGGTTGGATAAGCCGCGCACCCAGTGTATACACCGAAGTCTCACGTTGCGTGCTATTGCTCTCGTAACCTCGCAGTACAGTCTTAAGTGCATCACCGTGCCGATCTCTGTTTGCCGAAAGCTGGAGTAACTCATCATCACCCACCGCACTAACTAACTCCATGCGGTCACCGGTGATCCGGTAGCTCAATTCAGCTTCTCTCTCCTTCAACTGATAACGGCGCGCCAGATAGACCGCATCACCTTCTTGCCATAACCGACTAATCTTGCCTGCATTCTGGTTGAACCATGGCTCAAACTGTGCGTTAACTTGTCCAGTGGCAATGTCCACCCGCCACGCTACGGCGTTATCGGCATCGTAGAAATAAGCATGGTCACCCACCACCGCTCCCAGTTGAGCATGTTTCGCTTGGTCGTGGGGAGTATCGGTGAATAACATCCGCTTCCTGGAGACATCATAGAAAGCCCGGCCAACATCATGCCCGTTGTGATTGTAGTTCTCCACTACCACATACTGCCCGTGTAACTGATGCGCCTCGGCCAGAGCATTGAGGTGTTGCTCAATTTGCTGGCCGGGCACTTGCCATTTGCTCGCATCTTCGCTTATCACCTGCGTTGTCAGATTGGAAAAATCGACTTCTCTCACTTCATTTTTGCCGTTGACTACCAATATCTGACCGTTCTGAGCGGGATCGAGTTCGACCACAACACCACCAATTACCAATCGGTTCTTCGAGATGCTGATAGTATTACTGGCGAGTTGGCTTCTATCGATGATCCAGCGCGACGGAACAGGGTTACTGCCAGCCACGACGTCACTTATAAGCTTCACGCTGGTGCCTTCATTCAACCCTATCAGGTACTCGCCCCCTGCCCCTTTGATTTCGTAATGCAGATAGCCGTGCAGTTCTTTGGGAAGCTCAGGCACTATCAGTTTCCTGTCGTGTTGATCGAGTACCACTTCGATCGGGGTTGCTACATATTCCTGATGGATCCTGCGGATCGTCGCTTCACCTGGGAAAATGTAGAAATCGTAATCGAAACGTTTATCCTCTTCGAGTCTGCGGATAACATCAAATCCCGTATCGTGGCGTGTAGTTGCTCCAGGAAGTTGCATATATTCGTACCTGATGAATGACTTAGGTGTCCCCGGCAGGATTAATACGCTACTGTCACTGTGCTCGAGTTTATGAGAGACATCCTTGTAGCCGATGCCGCTACGTACCTCTATCGCCTGGCTGCGATCATGAACCATTTTTGGAAAATCGCCGATCCAGAAGAAATAATTGATTTTCCCTGAACCAGTAGGACCTGAATGGGTGCGATAAATGTACTGGCTGTCAAAATCAATCTGATTATTGCGCAGATCCAGAGTCTTAATCACAGCGCCGGCTAATGGTATCAGTACCTTCTTCTCGCTGTCATACCGATAGCCATTATCCTTGTAAGCCTTGTCGAGCATATCGAAGTAACGACCCACTGCTTTCGCATCCTCCGCAACGGCACCAAACGCTTGCGCCAGCGCGGTAAAGCCCACGGCAAGCCCGCCAAGGAGCACTCCTGCGCCACCCAATACAGCTGAGGCCGTTGAAGCACCAAGCAGCCCCGCCCCCACCCCGGCAGTACCCGTAACAAAGCTGGCCGAATCGAATGCGAGCTGAGTTCCGAACACCGCCTTTTGTGTATCCGTTTCGGCATGGGCGAGTTCATAGGCATCCAACCCAACCAAAGCTCCACCAAGAAGCACACCTATGCCTTCATTAGCGGTATGAGCCAGAGTTGAAGAAAACTGATTGAGCGAGGTTTCAGCGACCACCACTTCACCACGTAATGCCGTGCGCACCAACTCGATAACGTTGGTGGCATCGTTCACACCAGCGTGAATCATCTGGGCGTAGTTAAGGTAACTGTGGATTTTGAGTGCGGTGGCCAGATCAGGAGAAACATTCTCATGGGCCGCATCATTGCGATTTTTGTCGGCAAACCATTGGATTAGCGTCTGTACTGCAAATCCAGCATTCAGCCCATCAACCGGAGCTACCTCACCTCCAACGCCATTAAACTGTAACTGGCCGTGTTCAAGGTCAAAATGTTTGCTCAAAGTGAGTATATGTTCATCAACAAAGCGGCGAAATTCGAAAACAGTGGCATCGTTACTGCTCACCAAAAGCGTCTCCTCAAGCTGATCCCGATTGATGAATTGGACACTATAACGGCCTTCCTCCTGTTCCTTAATGCTGCCAATTACTGGCATCCAACGATGATCAAGCTTATGTTCCTGAGCCAGCGCTGTAATGGCCTTATCAAATTTTGCTCCCCACTGTTCGGTATCAAGAGTAACCAATGAGGTGCGTAACTGAGCATCCTCGGCAATTTTCACTTGAGCATTGACGGCTTGCTTGACCCACTGTCGTTGTTCTATCACAGTGGCAAGTTCGTCTGGACGGGTTAAATCGGCAACATCTAAGCCATTTCCTACGGGGACACTTGCCATTTTGACGGGATCAATCTCCACCAGATTGAAGGTAGGTGCAGACTGGCTACCAAACGCACTATAGTGAACAGCCAGGCCACGCTTCACTAAATGTTTTTCCATCGCACGTAAAAAATTAGCTGAATTATCGAATGCAAATATCCCGAAATTTGGATCATAGAAATAGTAACGACGCCCTTTAGCGCCGACAGTGCTCCCCACCATCATGGCATGGTTTTGGGTATTGAGAGCGAACGTCGAAGTTCCAGTCGCTTCCTGCAACAAAGAAACCACCTTAGACAAGGTAACCTTCTCTTCCAGCACTTTTGACGCCTGACTAGCCTCAACATTAGAATGCAGTCTTGCCAGACTATTTTTTAGCAGTGTGGAACTGCCCGCCTGGGGGGAAGCGGCGGCAAAGAAGAGTTTTTCCACCAGACTATTGATACTTGTTTCACCACCATTGGCGAGTGCTACCGCCATAGCTCTGACCAGGGGATAACAGCGGCCACCAGATGCGTCCCCAACCAACGACAGATAGAAATCTTGTGGTATCAGACGACTGAAGCTGCTACCGGCCCGCTGAAAGTCTTCACTGAACACCGCGGTCTGTTTCAATACCTTGTCGATATATTCAGCCCGACTAACTTCGGTAATACGACCGCTCAAAGCTCCTCGTTGTTTAGGGGTAAGCGGGCTGTCAAGAAACAGTTTTTTCATCTCCAGGATTGACATTCCATCATTAAAACCTGGAATAGTGATATCCTGAAAGTTCTGTAATCCATCAGAAAATTCAGTGCTTTTCGGTCCACTTCGCTGGTAAGCTTCGACAATAGCATAACGCTCACCCACGTTATAATCGTGTTCCTGTCCACCTTGAATAGCGGTATCATCAATCCGCACTACTGCATCTGTACCGTTTTTGGACTTGATCTGCTGCCACAACCAGCTTTGTTCTACAGAAAACACTTCGCGCAAAACTGAATCGTATTCCTCCTTATAGTGATCCAGCGTGATATTGATATATCTTATCTTTTCATCAATCAGAGAAATCTCAGAACTGTCTCTGGTTTTTCTTCGCTTTTCATAGAGTGTATTGCGGGTATCCACCAACGGCTGGGTTTCTGCTCCGATCGCAGCCTGAACCTGGTCACGCAACTTAATCCACCCAGCAATTGCCGGATGATGAGGAGAAAACTCTCCTTGTTCATATACACCCTCCGAGATCCCTTCAACTGACACACCAAACTGCTCAGCAGCCTTTTTCAGTTTTTGATGGATCTTCTCACGATAAGTGGCGAATTGGGCCTTGCTACGCTCAGTTGCTTGTCTGTCAGCTTCCTGAATTAATATGGGTTCCTCACCACGACGCAATGTCGGCCAAATATTCTGACCTTCTCGCTGGTATTCCTGACGTTGGAACACCAATTGCCATTTACCCTCAACGTATTGCATGTAGGCCGCGGCGAGACCTTCAGCCGTGTTTGCTACCTGATAATCCTTAAAATCCACTGCCATGACCACGTTATCATATAGCAGCGAACTGTTGACCCGTCCATCGTGATAGACTCGGTAAGTATCAGCATCAAGGCCGGTCACCACCAGTGAACATCCCGACAACGATCCCGTGAACAGAAAACTTCCTGGCATGGGATGCTTAGGAATATCTACATAGGCCGGCAACGTATTAGCCTGATTTGCACCGTTATAGCCAAGGAAATAGGCTGGCACGCTGTTAGCATCACTACCGGCTATCTCATTCGGGCTTCGAGCAGCGTATTCAATCTCGTATAAGCCTGACTTAACTTTCACCAATTTGGCGTTTCCTTCTGTCGGAAGTCGCCCTGCTCTAACCAGAGTCTCGGCACTGATAGTGTTGGATTTTGCAAATAATTCAGGATTGATAGCAAACTGCTGGATATCAGCACTGCCCTGACGGGATACCGCCTGAGCGGGCGCAAGCAGTGATGGGTAGCTGTTATTGGGCATGAACACTTCTCCTTATAAAAAAAATCCTACTGATGCTCTTTACGGGGTTACTTTTTCTTTCATCTGCAAGGCCCACAGCCGGGCATAGAGTCCGCCCAAGGCAAGCAATTGCTCGTGGCTGCCCTGCTCAACGACTTGCCCCTGATCGAGTACCAAAATTCGATCAGCATGGCGCAAGGTATTGAGGCGATGAGCAACACTGATCACAGTGCGACCTTGAGCAATGTGCTGCAAGTTGGCTATCACCGCCGCTTCCGATTCATAATCCAAGGCACTCGTGGCCTCATCCAGTAGCAGAATACCTGGATTAGTCAGCAAGGCTCTGGCCAGAGCAATACGCTGACGCTGTCCACCAGACAGGAGCACGCCCTTCTCACCCACCTGAGTGTTGTATCCCTGTTGCAGGTGGCGAATAAATTCGTCTGCCCCAGCCAAAGTCGCTACCTGAATCACTTCAGCATCACTGGCTTGCGGCCGACATTGGCGGATGTTTTCTGCCACCGAGCCTGAAAACAGTAAACTCTCTTGTGGTACGACACTCATGTTGCGACGCAGCTCCACCGGATCTGCAATCGCCAGGTCGATCCCATCCACTAATACTTGCCCGTGTTGGGGGATATAAAGGCGCTGTAACAACCGCGTCAGGGTGGATTTGCCCGAACCTGATGGCCCTGTAATACCCACAAATTCACCAGGTCTAATTTCGATATTGAGGTTACGTAATACTTCCTGACCTTCCTCGCTATAGCGAAAACGCACACCTTTGAAGCTCACCCCACCTTGTAATTTGGGGATTGAAGCCAGACCTCCGCTACCGTTTTCTCCCTCTTCATCGAGGATGTCACCGAGCCGGTTCAATGAGATTAACGTGTGTTGAAAGTCCTGCCAGACTTGAGCTAAACGCAGAATGGGTTGGGTAACGTGCTCCGATAGCATATTAAAGGCCACCAGCTCCCCCAGACTGAGTTTTCCCTCCATCACCATAATAGCTCCCCACCACAGTAGCAGGGCGGAGGTCAGTTTCTGGATCAGCCCTATTCCCTGTCCGGCGAGGAGTCCTACCACTTTGGCGCGAAACGAGGAACGAACAAACGCAGATAGCTGCTGCTCCCAACGACGCGCGAAACCCGCCTCAGTAGCACTGGTCTTAATCGTTTCAATGCCGGTCACTGATTCGATCAGGAAAGCAGTGTTGTCAGCCCTTAACTCATATTCCCGCAACACCCTGGCACGCAGCACCGGTCCAACGATCATCCAGAACAGGAAATAGAGCACCAGAGAGCCGAGTACCAGCCATGTTAGCTCAGGGGCATAGAAGAACATCACCGCCACAAACAAGCCGACAAAGGCCAAATCCAGTACCATCGTCAGGGCCGAACCGGTAAGAAACTGTTGTATCTGGCTCATTTCACGCACTCTGGCGATGATTTCTCCCGTCTGACGCTGCCGGAAATAGTCCATTGGCAGAGCGATTAAGTGCTGATAGAGACGACTGGAAAGCTCAGCGTTGACTTTACTGGCAAGGTTAGCGAACAGCCAGGAGCGGAGAAAACTATAAACAGGCTCGCACACGGCCAGAATAAGCATGGCAAATCCGAGCACCTGTAAACTTGACAGACTGCGGCTGACCAGAACCCTATCGATCACATTCTCGAACAACATAGGGGTGACTAAGGCAATCAACTGTAGCATCAAAGACACGAGGAGCACGTTTCTGAACTGGGCAGCATGTTTACGAATGGAAGGCATAAACCAGCCAAAACCGAATTTCTGTCGTTTCGGTTGCTCGGCCGCCTCCGCCAGTAACACAATCCTGCCTTGCCAATGGTCGGCGAGAAGAGTCCGGGGATAATGCTTCTCTTTACCCAAGTTTGGCTGATACAAGACAACAAACTCGCCTTCAACCCTTTCCAATACTAACCATCCCTGTTCTGTATCCAATAAGACAGGCAGGGGAAGGTGTTCGAGACGGCTCATCTCTGTGGTGATATAGCGAGCCCTTAAACCGATCCACTGGGCACAACGGCAAAGATCTTGGTAGTCCGTGCGCCCTTGGGTATGTCCGAGACGGTGACGCAATAACTTCGGCTCCACCGCCACATTGAAATGGCGGGCGGCATAGGCCAGAGCCAAAAGACCACTATCTACAACAGTGGACTCGTCTCCGCCAGATGGCTCTAATAGGGTAGATTCGATAGCTGGCATTAGCGTTCCTTCAATGCTTCGGACTGGTACTGTTGCAACGGACTGATCAGGTAGTCGATTACCCGTCTATCCCCGGTACGGATTTCGGCGGTAACACTCATACCTGCTTGTAATGGGACTTCACTCTCATCCACTGCAATAGAAGTTCGCTCCATTCGAACCCGTGCAGGGAATACCAGCCCCAGTTGCTCATCCTTAACTGCATCCTTAGAGATATGGGCCACCTTGCCCCGTACGGTGCCATAACGGGTATAAGGGAAAGCATCGACCTTAATTTCTACCGACTGACCTGCGTGCACAAATCCCACATCCTTGTTTAAGACCATCACTTCGGCTTCAAACAGAGTATCATCAGGTACGATCACCATCAGTTGTTGAGCCGATTGCACGACGCCCCCCAACGTGTGGATCGCCAATTGCTGCACCACCCCATCAACGGATGCCCGCAGGGTATACGACCGCAACTTTTCGCGAGTTTTAATTAACTGCTGCGCCATGACAGCGATTGCGGTCTGTGCTTCGTTCAACTGGTCATAATATTCGCGGTTGATCTTCGCCAGATAGCGCTCTCGGCTTTCCTGCAATCCTTGATATTGCTCTTCAAGGACAGTCAATTCGGCATGTTGTTGAGAAAGAGAACGTTCTACCTCCAGCCTTTCTTTCTCTTGCCCCAGTAGCTCAACTTTTGATAGCAGATTTTTGGCAGCCAGGATCCGGTGCGCTTCAAGACGTACCTTGATATTGGCTGCAAGATCCGCCAATGCGGAGATATCGGCACGACGAGCGTACTGGTTCGCCTGGTTAACCTTCATTTCGCCATCCAGACTGTTTAGATTGGCAACCACTTCTTTCCAGATACTCGCCAAATGCTCTCTCGCTTGCATAGCCTGTGCTGGTGGCGTACTTTGCGGAACCACGAAATTTTCGATAGGAGCATCGGTCAACAGTGCTTGCAATCTCGCCTGTTCCAACTGTTTGAAGTTAAGCTGCTCCTGCAACTCCTTCAATTCAGCTTCAACGCCTAAAGTGTTGAGTTTGATAAGTACATCTCCCGCTTTTACTCTCTGGCCATCGCGAACTAATATCTCTGCAATTTCACCAGTCTCAAGGGGCTGAATTATCTTCGAATTACTGGATACAAGTAATTTCCCCATAGCATTGGCATGGATATCCAGTCGGCCAACAATTGACCAGATCAAAGCGATTAGCAATAACAGAGTCAGTGCCCCCGCAGTGAGCCTTGCCCAAGGTGCTGGAGGACGTTCAACGATCTCCAGATAGCCTGGCTGAAACTCGTATTCGTCACGGGTACGCTTTAGTGCCTTGGGTGCATAACGTTCCTGACGCCAGGCCAAAAGTGCGGTTTTCAGATGCTTGAACGACATCACACCACCTCCTGCCGCAGTTCCTGTTGCAACTGCCACAGTCTGGCGTAACAACCGCCCTTAGCCAGCAACTGGTGATGGCTGCCCGATTCAGTGATCTGGCCCTGTTCTACCGTGATGATGCGATCACAGTCACGCACGGTCGACAGGCGGTGAGCAATGGTGATAACGGTGCGTCCCTGGGAAATCTCAGCCATGTTGGCCTGGATTAAGGCTTGAGACTCATCATCGAGGGCGCTTGTCGCCTCGTCAAAAATCAAAATCTTGGGATTAGCCATCAGTGCTCGAGCGATAGCAATGCGTTGGCGCTGCCCTCCAGACAGAGAACTACCTGCTTCAGCCAGCACAGTGTCATAACCCAAAGGCAACTGGAGGACAAAATCATGAGCACCTGCTAATTTGGCAGCAGCTATCACGTCCTCCAACGAAGCAGTGGGCTCCTTGAGTGCAATGTTATGGCGCACACTGCGGTTGAACAGGTAATTCTCCTGCAATACGACACCTATCTGGCTGCGCAGGCAGGTAGGATTGAGTTGATGCAGAGGAATGCCATCGATCAAGATCTCTCCTTCATCTGGAGCATAAAGCCTTTGTAGCAGACGGGCCAGAGTGCTTTTCCCTGAGCCGGAAGGACCGACTATTCCCAAAGACTCGCCGGCCTTGATATGCAGTGTGACCCCTTTCAGTACAGGCTCTTGATCGGGTTGATAACGGAACACCAAATTACGCAGCTGTAAATCACCGTTAAGCGGCGTCTGGGGATAAATATCCCCTTGCGCCTGCTCAACAGGCAGATTGAGCATATCGCCAAGTTTGTCAACAGCGACTCTGGTCAGGACAAATTGCTGCCATAGGTCGATCATCTTAGCGATAGGCTGGCTGATGTGTGACACCATCATATTGAACGCGATTAACTGACCAATGGTAAGCTCCAGAGCAATAACCTTGTTCGCTCCTAACCAGATAATCCCGACACTCGTTACCTTCTGTAGCAACATCACCCCGTGGCTGACGAAGCTATTAAGAACCTGAGTACGGAAACTGGCTTCAACCATATTTGCGGTCTGAGACTCCCAACGCCGCTGCATATTAGGTTCCACCGCCAGGCTCTTGATGGTTTCGACACCGCTAACGGATTCGTTCAAAAAAGAAGTATTGCAGGCCGCAGTCTGGAACTGCTGTTCAATCCGTTGTTGCAGCGGTTTTGAACTCAGCCAAGCCAGCAAGAAATAGAGAGGCAATAATGCCAGTACCACGCAAGTCAGAGGCCATGACAGCCAGGCCATGACTCCGAAGAAGACGAAAGTGAAGGCAACATCTACGCATAAGGTCAGCATAGAGCCAGTCAAAAAGTCACGAATACTATCAAGCTCTTGCACCCGAGTGATAATAGAGCCTACCTGACGGTGTTTGAAGTAGAGCAGAGGCAAACCCAGCAAATGCCGGAAGAGTTTAACGCCCAAGGTAATATCGATACGGTTAGCGGTATGCGCGAATAGGTATTCACGTAACCCTCGAAGTATCACTTCGAATACCCCTACCACTATTAGCACTATCACCAGCACATCCAGGGTGGACAATGCCCTGTGTACCAACACCTTATCCATCACTACCTGGAAAAGCAAAGGAGCCACAAGAGCGAGTAGTTGCAGCATCAGGGAGAAAATCAGCACCTCACCAAGGAGGTGACGGTGATGAATAAAGGCAGGAATAAACCAGGAAACATCGAACCTGCGGCAACCCTCCCGCAGCTGGATCACTTCACAACTCCATCTGGCTTCAAGTTCATCAATAGGAAGCACTTCAGGTGAAGCAGAATAAGGAGACTGTATCAGCGCCTGATTAGGAGAGAGGCGTACTAATACAACAAACCCTCCCTGTTTGTCCCGAAAAGCCAAAGGTAGCTGTTTTGGTGTTAGCTTATGGAATTTTAAACGGCATAATGCCATATCAACATTATGTACTTTACCGTATTCTTTTACTGCAAATTTCAGCTTGCTATCAGAGGACAAAGAAGGCGTTTCTTGAGCTTCGCCTTTAATCAACTGCAACAATAATCGACAACAGTTAAGGGCAGAAGACAACGTATCGGCAGATATATTGTCCTTATCAATCGTAGCACCCATCATGTGATTCCATTCTCATGTTATTGGAAAAAACATATTAGTAAGATGGTTAATCCACATTAACTAACAATATCTATATAGCTGTGGAAAAAATTTTTTTCATAGTCAAGATAACTAAAAGGTATGATCACCATTGATGATAATTATCAATACTATAATTATTACCAATATCAATCCAGAAAAATAATTACCTTAAAAATCAATGAATTAATTTAAAATAGCAATATTTGTTATTGGATTGTTTTTTATTTCCGCCTGTTTTGTATCTATATAAGTTGCAATTTACAACACGATATGAAACCTGATTTCTCCCCCCGCTTCGCGGGGAGAAATCACAAGCATCTTGAAGTTAGATTGGTATAAATAGGGTTCAATAAATCTCAAAAAGAGGCTATTTATTGGCAGGAATATCCATGAAAAATATAAGTCAGCAATAATCATCATGTTCTGCTATAGGAGACTAGATAACATCGCCTTGTACCAGATAGGTTGGATATATGACGATGATTAAACAACGATTGGATGCCCTTCTTCATTACATTGATGAACATATCGATACACATATGGATGGAGAAAGTTTGAGTAACATTGCAGCTTGTTCTAAATATCACTTTCACAGATTGTTTTCCGCAACTTATGGTATTGGTGTTGCTGCATATATCAGGCAAATTCGATTGAAAAGAGCTATTTATGAACTGGCGTATAACGATAATTCAGTCATAGATATTGCTCTTGCATGTGGATATGAAAGTCCTGAAGCATTCTCCAGGGCGTTCAAAAATTCGGTTGGTCAAAGTCCTATTGAATTCAGAAAAAAACCTGATTGGTCTGTCTGGCACAGCCACTACCAAATCATAAATAATATTAGGACTAAAATGATGAGTGAGAAATTATCTCCTGTTGAAGTAAAAATCGTCAATTTTCCAGAAACCACCGTGGCAGTAATGGAACACAAAGGCCCGCCCTCAAATATTGGCAATACAATTAGAGAGTTCAAAGCGTGGAGAATAAGCAATAAATTATCCCCAGAGCGTCACCGAACTTTTAATTTTGTTTATGCAGATCCTGCAAACGTTGAACCACAAGAGTATCAGTTTGATTTGTGTGTAGAGATCTCGCCAAAGTTTGAGGTTAAGAACAAAAAAATTGTATTAAAAACAATTCCATCAGGAAAATGTGCTTATGTTAGATACACGGGTTCAGATGAGGGAATAGCTCCCATAGTCAATTACTTATATACAAATTGGTTATCAGAGCATAGTCAGGAAGTTCGGAATTTCCCGCTATTTTTTGAACGAGTAAAGTTGTTCCCAACGGTGACTGAAGCCGAAGCTGTCACTGATATTTACCTGCCTCTGGCATAAAGTTTTGCTACGTTAGCTTGTAGCATATTAGTTTGATGATAGTTCCAGTCTCTTAATCAGATCTCTTCGATTAAGAGACTGTCCACTATAGTTCAAAAAACAACCTATCTAATGGCGTATCAAAATGATAGGAGTATTCCTTACCTCGCGCGGGGTAAGGAACTCCAACATCTGATACTCTTAGTATTATGAAAACCTATTTAGAATAGATATTCCGACCACATTTAATATGGTATTAAGATAAATACTATTGGATGACAGATTAATTTTTTTCTGTTAAATAACAACAAATTTGAAAATATAAGTGAATTTCCCTGATGATGCCCTAATCGGACGCTACATTTTTGTAATAAATAAGGGTGGCAGACAGTTACTACGGAACGGTGAATTTCGCATTTTGCTGTCTCCATCACCCTAATTAAAGATAATCATTTTTATCGTAAATTAAATGGGTGGAAAACACCCTTGAAATTAAATTTAAAAGATGATAATGATTGCTTCTAGAGAGTTTTAGTTTCATTTACAAACAATTACATCCAAAATTATTACAATGGAAAGGTATCTTTCAAAATGAAAATACATATTACTGACGCTCCAAATTCCTCAGATGAAACATATGTCATTCAAAATCTCTGGGCACATAATCAACAATATAGTGATGTTGATATCCGACCTCTATTTCTCACTATCACTGATAATAATAAAATTATTGCTGGCCTCGTTGCTAAAACTTGGTGGGGAGGCCTTGAAATTCAATATCTCTGGGTGGATGAGAAATACCGTAAAAAAGGCTTTGGAAGACAACTCATGTTACAAGCTGAGGAAGAAGCATTAAAAAGACACTGCCATATGGCTTATGTTGATACTTTTAGCTTTCAAGCCAGAGGTTTTTATGAAAAGTTAGGATACAAAGTCTATGGAGAACTTGGAGAATACGCCCACAAGTACACTCGTTTTTATCTCGCGAAAAAATTCAGTGTGTCCAACCATATGAGATAAAAAATGAAGTTGCCCTACAACAATAACAACTCCTATCTAAAGGGATTAATCGCCATGATGGAACATCTGAGCGAACCTTGGGGAATTAAAGATTTGAACTCTCGCCATATCTACATGAACAAAGCTGCATATTTCTACACTAATACCCCCATAAATTTTGATATAGAGGGAAAGTTTGATAATGAGTTTCCGGCTGACTGGGCTGAATTGGCCGAAGATCTAACAAATCATGATAAAATGACCGAAGAATCCCAAGATAAAGTTTCTGTTATAGAAACACATTATTGGTATGGTCGGGACAGTTTAACACCATACATTAGTGAAAAGTATCCAGTATACAACAGCGACAAAAAATGTATTTGGATCGTATGGAATGCTAAGCCTCTAAATACATTGTCCCCTTTACAATATATCAATCAACATAAACCCAGCGTTTTGACTACAGAAATTGATACCAAACTGTTTACCAGAGCCGAGATGGATATCATTTTTTTTATGCTTCACCGGTTTTCAAATAAGGAAATGGCCAAAATATACAATGTGAGTAACAAAACCATAGAAAACAGGATATATAACATTTACCAAAAAGCCAATGTCCATTCTCTCCAACAATTTGAGGAATTTTGTAGGCATTTACATCTTGATAACTACATTCCTGAACGCCTAATTGAGAAAGGTATTCTCTTTATCTAAACTCCAAAGGAATCACGAAATATCATGGTCAAAATTGAAAATTATCCATTGAGCCGAGTACCACAAACACAACGTGTGTCATTGTTAAGCGTGGCTATTGTGCATATGGGCATGTTGACGGCATTGGACCAATTTATGCTTGGAGCTGTGTTGGGCAACTCTATGGCTTTAATCGATGCTTTTATTGCTATTTTCGTCGGTAGCTTGATCTTTGGCATTGTCACATTTGGGCTCGGTTTCGCGGGAATGCGTGAAGGCTTATCCGGCAGCCTATTGGCTCGGTGGTGTGGTTTTGGTCGCATAGGGTCTGTATTAATAGGCCTCGTGATTGCAATCAGCTTATTAGGTTGGTTTGGTATCCAAAACGCAATTTTCGCCCACTCCCTTAATTTTGCCTCCGGCGATAAACTTGGGTTTGGCTGGTCAGCAGCTTTCTCCGGCACTTTATTGACAACACTGGTCGCTTTTGGCTTTAAGGCATTGCGTTTTACCGCCAGAATCGCTGTTCCTCTGTTCATTTTGTTGGTTGCTTATATCTCCACTATAGTACTGTCCGGCAACACCACTCAGCAGCTACATGAAATTATTAACTTACCTCATTCTGGTGATACCTTAACCATTAGTGCAGGTATTACGATCGTCGTGGGTGGCGCAATTGTTGCAAGTTTAATGACACCTGATTTGACTCGCTACACCAAATCAGGCAAGCATGTTTTTGGGATCACCTTGCTGACCATTATTGCAGGAGAATTTGTGATTAATGGCCTGGCGATCCTTATCGCAAAGGCCCTGAATACGTCAGATGTGGTCACTATTATGTCACAAGTGGCAGGAGGAGCAGGTCTTTTGGTTGTCGTTTTCTCCACATTGAGGGTCAACGATTTAAATCTGTATTCTTCATCATTAGGTATTATCAACGCCGTAGAGGGTATTACTGGCAAAAAACTCCGTTATCCCCCAACGACCGTAATTATTGGAATACTTGGAACGCTACTTTCTATTCTGGGTATCCTAGAACGGTTTGTGGATTTCCTGACTGTGTTGGGTGTTGTTTTTCCACCCATTATTGGGATTATGTTGGTTGATTACTATATTCTGCGTTCCCATCGCAAGATATTAGATGAGAGCCGAGAGCAAGGCACACTTCCGCATGAAACACCAACTATCGGCTGGGCTGCCATTATTGCCAGTGTTATCGGCAGCGTAATTGGCCTGGTGGCAGAATGGGGTGTTCCAGCAATTAATTCATTATTGCTAGCGAGCTTAACCTATGGGCTATTTAAGTCAGTTTGTAAACGCGTTTAGCAAATGCCTCTATGATATTGCTCCCCTAAATGGGAGCAATACCTAACGGCTGGCATGTTTCTCCGCATATTCTTTGCCATTAACCCATTGATGATCTTTTTCCCAGGTAAATAACCAATTGCGTGTCGGGCCAGCCATAACATTGAGGTAGTAACTGTCATAACCCGCGATGGTAGCCACAGGATGATACCCTTTTGGCACCATCACCACATCTTTGTTATAAACCGCCATTGTTTCATCCAACGAGCGGTCGTCGGTATAGACTCGCTGGACACAGAAACCCTGAGTTGGATTAAGGCGATGGTAGTATGTCTCTTCCAAGTAAGTTTCTTGTGGCTCGTTGTCAGTATCGTGCTTGTGGCTAGGATAAGAACTGGTACATCCTTCATCGGTATAGACTTCAACAACCAGCAGACTATCCGCCGGTTGATCATCTGGCAGGATATTATGAACATAGCGCCGATTATTACCATTGCCGCGCTGTTCAGCCCCAATATCTTGTGGGGCGATTAAGCGGGTGGGATAACTGCCTTTTCCTTTCGCCTGACATACCGCCAGTTCCAGTTGAGTCTCGGCAACGATTTCCATCGTTTCATTAGGTGCCACATAGACGGCATAAGGCTTTTTGCGCTCAAATGGAGCCATACGCTCCCCAATTTTTTCAAACCGTTGCTGAGGTGTCACTACCGTGGCCTTTCCTGCCACCAGTACCAAACACGTCTCATTTTCTGAAGCGGGTAAAGTGATGGTTTCCCCTACATTCAGTTCATAAACCGCAAAATGAACATATCCCCAGTCTGCCGTTTCCGGCGTAATATGCTGCGTTCGTTTGTCCTGATTTGGTGCGTGGTATTTTGACAGTAGTTTAGACATTTAACCTCCCCCTCAATCTCCGCGTTTAAATCAATCCCGCTTCTTTGGCAAATTTATGCAAATTGCGATATCCCAGCGTGGCATAAGTCAGTGGGTGGGCAACAGCAGGATCTTGCTCTGCTTCAAGTACCAACCAACCGTGATAGTTATTCGCTTTCAAGATCGCAAAAATAGCCCGATAATCGACGCAACCATCTCCTGGTACGGTAAAAACACCGCTCAATACCGCATCCAGGAAACTGGTTTTGCGATTTTTGACATCTTTTAACACGTCTGGACGAATGTCTTTGCAATGCACATGATTAATACGTGTGCACCAACGTCTTGCCACCGTTAACGGATCATCCCCCGCAAAAGTGAGATGTCCAGTATCCAATAACAATCCCACTTCCTCACCCGTATTTTCCATCAGTTTATCGATGTCTTCTGCACTTTCAATCACCGTTCCCATGTGATGATGATACGCAATCTGTATGCCTTGTGACTGCGTATAACGGGCAAATTCTGTCAATTTTTCACCATATTCCTGCCAACGCTCTGCCGGAAACAGTGGACGAAGATACACTGGCTTATCCTGATTGCCATGAATGCAATGAGTCACTTCGGCAAACACCATCACAGTAGCCCCCAATTCCCGCAACAGGGTTAAATGCGGTTGAACAGCAGCTATTTCTTCTTTAACACTGCGTGTTAATAGTTCAGCAGAATACCAGCCAGATACGAGTTTTAAATCATGAGCGGCCAAAATGGGGCCTAAAATCTGTGCCTGGCGAGGGAATTTATTACCCAACTCAAAACCTGCAAACCCTGCTTGTCGCCCTTCTGTCAGGCAAGTTTCTAACGGTGTTTCTGCCCCCAAGGACGGCAAATCATCATTGGTCCAGGTCAGGGGGTTGATGCCAAGTTGAACAGCCATGAAGTTCCTCCTGTAAGGTGAAAAAAATGATGTTCTATTTGCTTTGTGATTCAGTTACCTACGCTGATTCCAGTAGTCAATCAGGTTGTGATAATTAGTTTTTATTTTCTGGATAAGTGTTTCATCATCTATTTCTTCCGCCAGCCATTGCAGTGACGGCTGACCAAATAGTGTTCTGCCAACAGCAAAACCTTTGACGATAGATTTACCCGCTGCTGCATTGAAACTGGCTTTTAAGATCGTTTCCGGTGCATCAAGGCCAAGGATCACAACCCCATGACAATAAGGATCACGCTGTTCAATTAATGCAGCGATTTGGTCCCAGGTTGCAGATTGCATCGGTGGCAATTTCCACCAGTCCGGTTTAATACCAAGATTGTAAAAACGCTGGAGCGCCCGTAGATAAAGCTCATCAGAATGGGGCATATCGACTGGCAAAATCACTTCCAGCAACAATTCATGACCAGACTGACAGCAGGCTGCATAAACTTCTTGTACGGTTTTTTCCTGTTCCAGACGCAGTGGGTGGCGATCTTCTGGATGAAAGAACACTAAACATTTAACAATATGTTCCCGCGGCCAACTAACTAGCTGGGAACCAATATCACCATGTTCGAGGCAAAGTGGTCGGGAGCCAGGCAATTCAATCGGACGGCCAATCCATAATCCTTTCCCTGTTGCAGCATTCAGTACATCTTGACCAAAACTGCTGTCACATAATATCCCCGCTCTTCCTGCCAAATAAGCTTCTGTGCTGACTTCCTGGCTGGCACGGAACAGGAGTTTTTTCAACTGTGGAATTCGCTCAAGACCAGCATTCACCTCACGCGCCATTTCGACAAACTGGATGCGATGATCAAATGCCATGACACATAATTCATCCCATTGTTTATGTCGATTGCTAATCCGATGCAGGTGATTGAGATGTGGATCTAAATCTGGGGATCGTACTTCTGTTGCTCGCCTTAAATAGTTATCCAATTCTGTTTTATCTGGCATAGCAGGCGCACACCCATGACGGGAAACAACCAACGCTCCACAAGCATTGGCATAAGTGCAAGCCTGTTCCCAACTTTCGTTATTAAGGTAGCCACGCAATAAACCAGACATAAAGGCATCTCCAGCCCCCAAAACGTTCAAGACTTCTACCTTGACGCTCCGTACAGTGATCCCCTCGTCTAAGGTATCGGGAATATTGGCAGCAAATACCGAACACCCTAATGCACCACGCTTACAAACCAATGTTGCCGCCGTTAGTGTCCGTATTCGACGCAAAGCTTCAACAGTATCCGTAGTGCCACCCGCAATATGAAATTCCTCTTCGGTTCCCACAATCAAGTCAAACAGGGAAAGCACTTCTTGCAATTGTGCTGTCACTGATTCAGAAGCGATATAACGAGTTTCACCGTCACCTAATGATGCTAATCCCCACAATACCGGACGATAATCGATATCAATAACAGTCTTGACACCATTGCGGCGGGCGTAAGTCAGAGCTGTCAAAACAGCATCACGAGTTTGTGGATGGGAAAGATGAGTTCCGGTGATCGCCAGACAACGGGCAGATGCAATATAATCTTCACTGAAATCATCTCGGGAGATCGCCATATCAGCACAATTATCACGGTAAAAGATCAGCGGAAAAGTTTCGTTATCTTTAATGCCGAGTAAAACCAAAGCCGTTAACCGCTCTTTGTCGGTGATCAAATGGCTGGTATCACAACCCACCCGCTCCAATTCTTCACGCAAAAAGCGGCCCATGTGTTCATCACCAACCCTTGCCAGCATTGAGGATTTTAATCCCTGACGTGCTGTTCCATAGGCGACATTACCTGAAGAGCCACCTAAGTATTTTGCAAAGCTTGTCATGTCTTCCAGACGGGAACCAATTTGTTGACCGTACAGATCAACCGCAATACGTCCCATGCAGATCACATCCAACTTTCTATGCTGTTCCATTGATTCACCTCTTACCGGATACGCTACTTTGCTAAACGCCTTATATTGTTCGCTTTCGTTACCCCTTTGGCCCTGCCGGAAACCAGACGATCCTTATAAGAAAACATTTATTTCATTTTTAATAAGAATGGGAACATGATTCATACTGTGATCCAGTAAGGACTTTCTGCTAATTGCGCTCTTATTTTTCTGATATACCTGTTTTTTCTGATGTACTCACCACCACCGGACGTTTAAATAGCACTCTACCTATCTGGTAGAAAACGTAGCCCAATATACTAGCGACAAAGAGATAGTAGAGCGCCATCACATAAGCCGGCACGTTCTCAGCAAGGAAAACATACATGGAGACAACAGCCAGTGTAATTAAGCATCCTGCCGGTTTAACCATCGACCAAGGGGTAATATCCACCTGTTCTGTATACACTTCCTGATAAGATTCAGCTGGGAAAAAATACCCAATCGTCAACATGAAAATGATATTCAGGACAAACAGGATGCCAACTAGATGGAAGAAATGAATATTGAAGTTCAGGATAAAGTGACAAATGATGTAAGCCGACATACCAAACAACAACCCCAACTTTGCTGCAATCGGGGGAACCCGTTTTGTCATCAGTCCAACCAGAACGACACTGAGGATCGGAGCATTGAAGATCCCTTGTAGCTGTTGAATCAGGTAGAACAAGCCATCAGGTGCGTTAGCGACAAATGGGGCAATGAGCATCGTTGCCAGCGCAAGACCAATGCCTAAATATTTACCGACTGTCACAGCCTGTGCTTCAGTGGCATTCGGGTTAATTCGTGGCTTGTAAATATTGACGGTAAATAATGTCACGGAAGAGTTGAGACCACCGCTGAATGTCGAAAATACAGCTCCCACAACTACCGCGGCAAAGAAACCAACCAACACTTTGGGCAATACCAGTTGCACTAATGCAGGATAGGCATTATCTGGGTTATCTATTTGGCCATTAAAAATATGGAATGCAATTATCCCTGGTAAAATAATAATGGTAGGAATAATGAGCTTAAATAAAGCACATAACATTACGCCTTTTTGCCCTTCCGCCAGATTCTTAGCGCCCAATGATTTCTGCACAATGGATTGGTTAGTACACCAAAAGAACATGTTGGAGATAAGTAGTCCTGTGAACAGGGTCGAGAATGGAACAAGTGAATCTTCACTGCCGATGGAATTAAACTTCTCTGGATGGGTCTGATAGACATCAGTTAACCCTTTCCATATACTGCCATCTCCCACATACAACAGGGCAAACACCGTTACCATCAAGCCGCCTACAATTAAGCCTACGCCATTAATGGTATCGGCAACGGCAATCGCTTTGATCCCACCAAAGATTGCGTAAATTGCCCCCAATCCCCCCACTCCCCAAACCATGATCCAGAGTGCTGTGGTTTTATCGACTTGAAAAACCTGGGAAACCTGAAACAGACTTTCCAAGGCAATCGCTCCTGTATACAGAACGATAGGTAATAATGAGATCACATACATCGCCAAAAATAGGATTGATGTAATTAACAACGTGTTTTTATCAAACCGGCGTTCAAGATATTCTGGGATGGTTGAAATGCCTAATTTCAGATATTTCGGCAAGAAATAAATAGCAAATAGGACAATAGTTAAAGCTGCAATCACTTCCCAGGCCATAACAATAAACCCAGTTCTGAACGCCAGTCCATTCAAACCGACCAAATGTTCTGTAGACAGATTCATTAACAACATGGAGCTGCCGATATATATTCCTGTCAAGGAACGCCCGCCAAGAAAATAGCCTTCAGTCGAATCACTTAAGTGTTTGTTGTGCGTTTTATAATAAGCAAACCCGGCTACCAATAAGGTAAAACCAATAAAAGAAAGAAAAGCTAACATATACCCTCCCCCCTGATTAACCGTTTAGAGCTATATAGTTACCTCCGCTGAGGATTATTTCCTTTGCCACCGCCCTCAGAAATCTATCGGGTACAAAACGGCCTGCCGAAGTTATGGCTGCCGGAACAGATATGTGATTTTTATGAAATAAATGTTCCAGTAATGTTTGTTATTGAATATTATCGTTATAGTTTGATTTCTTTACCGGAGTGCAAAGATTCGAGCGCCTTGTCTGCGAGGTATAAAGCCCGTTCTCCATCACTACCACTTGTCTCAGGCATTACCCTGCCTGCCATGACATCAACAAAATGGCTCCATTCCGCGATGTATGCGTCACGGTAACGTTGCAAAAAGAAATGTTCTGGTTTCGCGGCAGTACAACCGTTTTCTCCCCAGAATTCCACACTGTTTTCCTTTATATTTCCGGCAGTCAGAAGCCCTTTTTCGCCATGCAGTTCCAACCGTTGGTCATAACCATAACCGGAACGACGGCTATTGGTGATGGTTGCCATTACCCCCGATGGAAATTTCATGACAATAAACGCAGTATCGATATCACCCGCCGTACCGATAGCTGGGTCAACCAGATTGCTGCCCTGGGCATAAATAGCACATGGCTCTTCACCAATGATAAAACGAGCCATATCTAAGTCATGAATGGTCATGTCCCTGAACATACCACCAGATACACGCACATATTCAGAAGGTGGGGGAGACGGATCACGGGAGATAATAAGCAGAGATTCTGCCTTGCCAATGGTTCCGGCATCAAACAGGTCTTTCAGCCGACGAAACTGCGGATCGTAGCGACGATTAAATCCGACAAACAGAGAAACCTGACACGTTTTTACCGTAGCAAGGCACTGGCGAACCCGTTCAAGATCAAGGTGAACCGGTTTCTCGCAGAAAATCATTTTATTGTGTCGGGCGGCCAGTTCTATCAGATCGGCATGGGTATCCGTTGCTGATGCAATCAGGACACCATGAACATCAGGATCTGACATCGCTTCTTCAGTGGTCTGTATTTTAGCCTGATATTGGTGTGCCAATGTCTTAGCACTTGTCAGATGTGGATCTATCACAGAATAGAGACAAGTTTCTTTATGGTTGGCAATGTTGACAGCATGAACCTGCCCAATTCGCCCAGCGCCAAATAATGCAATATTGAACATAAATGCTCCTTGATACCTTGGTATCTGCTTTTTGGTGTGGATGAAAACATACCAAATAAAATATTTATTTCAATTTTTCTTTATTTGAAAATTTTATTTTTTAGAGCTAGCTCATAACTTTCATCTGGCGTGTATCTTGCCGGCAATGTCTACGCTGCCTGATCGTTTCCATATCTTATGAGCAAAATCGAGGGATAATCTGCCTGTTATCAAGTGTGATATCACCAGCAAGCATGTAGTAACATAAACACAGAATTGTAACCACATCTATAGTAGGGATTTCGGTAAGAACTAGCCTCAATTTTTTAATAAATTAAAAAGGCCAGATTGTCATTTACCATAAAAATATTTTTGATCCCATTAATGCAAAATATTTCATAAAAAAATCAGTTCGTTTTTGAATTGACATCATATTTTCTTGAATTTATTCTGCCCGATATGACAACCAAGCGTTATATTTGATGTGTTTTTATGCAAAACATACACATTATGTAAGGGCTATACGCATTAAACTTCAAGCTGCAATTTACAACACGATATGAAACCTGACTTCTCCCCGCTTCGCGGGGAGAAGTCACATGCATCTTGAAGTTAGATTGGTATATAAACTTAATTAATACCCAGGGAATATTAAAAATCATCTGATGTAGTTGATTACAACTAATATATACGCATTAAACTTCAAGTTGTCATTTACAACTCTCTATGAAACCTGATTTATCCCCGCTTCGCGGGAAGAAATCACACGCATCTTGAAGCTAGATTAGTATAAACAAGGTTGAATGGTGTTGTTTTATAAATTTATAAAAAGGATATTAGAATGAGAAATATTTTTAATTTATTAATTGGTTGTAAAAAAACAGTTTTCCTGATTTTTATTTCTGTGCTCATCAGTGCATGTACTCAAAATAGGGTAGAAGAGAAAAAATCCGATATATATGATCAGGCTCATGAAGTGAATCAATGGATATGGCCGACATCAGGAATAAAAATTGAGCTTAATGAAAAAGAACCGGGAATCGATATATTCGGCGGATATGGTCAAGCTATTTTGGCTGCCGAAAATGGTCGGGTGGTCTATGCAGGAGACGCTCTCAAAGGCTACAAAAATCTGATTGTGATTAGACACAGTGATATTTTCTTAAGCGCCTATGCGAACAATAATACTATCTTGGTCAAAGAAGGGGACATCGTTTTACGTGGAAATAAAATAGCCACTATGGGAGAAAATGCTTCTTCGGCATACTTACATTTTGAGATAAGAAAAAATGGAAATTCTGTCGATCCGCGAAAATTTTTACCGTTAAATTCGATGAATAACCAACCTGATACAAAATCTCCTAGTACAAATAAAGAATAGCGTGCCGTTTATCGGCAAATACTTTAAACACGGGCTGAGTACAGAAACCGCAACGTATATACCAATCGTCTTTCAAGATGCGTCTTATACCTCCCCGCTACGCGGGGAGGTATAAACAATCACATTGAGTTGCAAGCCGCAACTTGAAATTCATTGGGTATATATAACACATGGATTTTGCGCTCAGTCTTGATCAATGCTATCCAATATCGGTTGATAATTAATACTGACGCACTTTTTTCTCCACATATTCCCTGATTTTTTCCGCTGATGCAGCAATGTCTGGATTATCAGCAACCTGCGCAGTTCCTATTCTCCACCATGATTCATAATCATGCGTCATGGTTTTTGGTAAAACTTTAATGTCGATTAACGTTGCACATGGCTGCTTCTGCGCATCCTGCAAAGCGGCAATTAATTGTTGTTCATCATGCACCCGATAACTTTTACAACCGTAGCTTTCCGCATTCCCGGCAAAATCCACCGGTATTAAAGCGCCATCCAATCTGCCGTTTTGCTGATTGCGATAACGATTCTCCGTGGCAAAACTTCCCATACCTTGGCTCATCTGTAAGTTATTGATGCAACCAAATCCCGCGTTATCAAACAGCAGCACAGTGATCTTAATGTTTTCCTGAATAGCCGTTTGTAATTCACTGTGCAACATCAAATATGAACCATCACCAACCATTGCATAAACCGGCTGTTCAGGACACGCGAGTTTTGCCCCCAATGATGCAGCAATTTCATATCCCATACAGGAATAGCCATATTCAAGATGATAAGTATCAGGCACTTTCGGTTGCCAAACGCGCTGTAAATCGCCCGGCAGAGAACCCGCAGCCCCCACAATGATGGCATTGGTTTCCAGATACTGATCCATCAAACCAAGTACACGGGTTTGGGTCAGATTGGTCTGCAACGTTTCACTGTACTCTTCCAATTTTTCATCCAAATGCCCGGCAATCTCTGGCTTGATTCCGGCCTGATATTGAATGGAAAACAATCTTTCCAATTCCTGCTGCCAGGCTGCCTTCGCCTGAAAAATTTCTTGTTGCCACGCCGAACGCCATGCTGTTTTTGACAAAGCCTGTGCAATGGCATTGAGTCCTTCTCTGGCATCCGCCAGAACGCCTACAGCATCCAGTTTACAGGCGTCAAATTCTGCAACATTGATGGTAAGAAATTCCACTTCTGGGTGTTGGAACAGTGACTTTGAGGCCGTCGTAAAATCGGTAAAACGGGTGCCAACGCCAATAATCAAATCGGCTTCTTTAGCCAGCTGATTCGCCGCCAAACAACCTGTCGTGCCAATGCCGCCACAATTTAGGGGATGGGCAGCCACAATCGCACTTTTTCCCGCCTGAGTTTCAGCAAATGGGATATGGAAGGTTTCAGAAAAATGGCGGAAAGCGTCATGAGCTTCGGAGTAACGTACGCCACCACCACAAATCAACAGCGGCTTTCTCTTGCGCTGAATCAGTGCAACTGCCTCTTGAATTCGCACCTGAGAAGCAGGTCGACGTTCAATCAAGTGAACCCGTTTCTGGAAGAAGTCATCTGGATAATCCCACACTTCTCCCTGAACATCTTGCGGAAGACAGATCGTGACCGCCCCCGTATCTGCCGGATCAGTCAATACCCGCATGGCGTGGAGCATGGCTGTCATCAATTGCTCCGGTCGCGAAATGCGATCCCAATAACGGGATACTGGCCGGAAGCAATCATTGGTACTGATGGTGCCATCGCCATATTGTTCAATCTGCTGTAAAACAGGGTCAGGCTGACGACAAGCAAAAGTATCTCCCGGCAATAATAGTAATGGGATACGATTCGCTGTTGCTGTTGCGGCGGCCGTCACCATATTGGCCGCGCCAGGTCCAACAGAGGAGGTAACGGCAAAAATCTGCCGACGTTTTTTCTGTTTGGCAAACCCCGTCGCAATATGTGCCATCCCCTGTTCATTACAGCCTTGATAAACGCGAAGATGCCCAGGCTCCTGCTCCAATGCCTGCCCTAATCCCACCACATTACCGTGACCAAATATGGTGAACACACCTCGAAGAAAAGGATATTCTTCCCCATCAATATTGATATATTGCTGGTTAAGAAATTTGACCAAGGCTTGAGCCATCGTCATTTTCTTGGTCTTTATTGCTCTGTTTTTCATGACATAGCTACTCCATCGTTGGCATCACAAAATGGCTATCGTGATGTTCTAAACGCACACTGGCGGGCCAACGGCTGGTGACAGTTTTCATTCGGGTATAGAAGCGCACCCCGTCATTACCATGTACATTCAGTGGCCCAAAAATGGAACGCTTCCAGCCACCAAAACTATGAAATGCCATCGGTACTGGGATCGGAATATTCACACCAACCATACCCGCTTGAACGTCTTCACTGAACTGGCGTGCCGTTTCACCATCACAAGTAAAAATTGCCGCTCCGTTGCCATATTCATGCTGGTTAATCAAGTTCAATGCTGTGTCATAATCCGGTACGCGGACAAGGGTAAGCACAGGGCCGAAAATCTCTTCCTTATAGATTTTCATATCCGGCGTGACATAATCAAACAGCGTTGGCCCCACGAAATAGCCATTTTCATGGCCTGCCACCGGATATCCTCGCCCATCAACCAATAATTTTGCTCCCTGCTCTATTCCACTGCAAATGTAGTCACAGATTTTTGCCCTGTGCTGCTGAGAAATCACTGGCCCCATGTCGTTTTCTTTTCCATTGGAAATACCAGGGCCAACCGACATTTGAGCTATTTGTTGCCGGAGTTTTTCTACCAATCTATCTGCAACTTCATCCCCAACCGCGACGACAACCGACAATGCCATACAGCGTTCCCCTGCCGCACCGAATGCCGCACCCATAATGGCATTTGCAGCCATGTCTATATCCGCATCTGGCATCAAGACACTGTGGTTCTTTGCACCACCTAATGCCTGACAGCGTTTGCCGTGCGCTGAAGCAGTGGCATAAACATACTCTGCTATCGGGGTTGAGCCGACAAAACTCACTGCCTGAATGCGCGGATCGGTCAGTAGCACATCAACCGCTTCTTTATCCCCTTGCACAACATTAAACACACCATCCGGCAAACCGGCTTGCTGCAATAATTTCGCCAGTTCAATCGAAAGTGAGGGATCTTTTTCAGAAGGTTTCAGGACAAAGGTATTTCCCGTCGCTAGTGCGATAGGAAACATCCACATTGGCACCATGGCAGGAAAGTTAAATGGCGTGATACCGGCACAAACACCCAAGGGTTGCATCAGGGAGTGACTGTCAACTCCCGCTCCTACATTGGCAGAGTGTTCCCCTTTTTGCAGATGCGGGATACCACAAGCAAATTCGACCACTTCAAGGCCACGAGTTAACTCCCCCACCGCATCAGAATAAATTTTTCCATGCTCTTCAGAAATCAACCTTGCCAGTCTGTCCTGGTTTTCTTCAAGCAATGATTTGAATTTGAACAAAATCCGTGCACGTTTCAATGGCGAGGTTTTTGACCATTCCTTAAAGGCCAGATGAGCAGATTCAATGGCATGTTCAGCCTCATGGGTTGCACTCAAGGCAACCATTCGAATCTCCTGTCCTGTGGCTGGATTGAAAATGAGTGAAATGCGATCGCTTTGGCTATCAACGAGTTGCCCGCCAATAAAGTTTTTAATCTGTTCCATTCTGAGCCTCTCTAAATTCAATTAAGATTGAACTGGCAAGTTGCTATTGAACTACACGCATTAAACTTCAAGTGACAATTTACAACATCACACACATCTTGAAGTTAGATTGGTATATAAGCGTTTCATCACGATGCTACAGATATATGAAATATATATTTCATTTTCAATTGAATTTGAAATGCGCTTTAATTAATGTGATCAACACGCTATTTTTATGCAAATGGAGGGCCTGATGTCTGCTGCGTCTAATCTGAATGAACTTCAAGAACAAGTTCGATCCCGTTATGGTGAGTTGAGTAAACGGTTACAACAAGTTGCAAGATATGTACTGGATAATACGAATAGTGTCGCATTTGATACTGTTGCCGTTATTGCCAAAGAAGCCAATGTTCCACCTTCTACTTTGATCCGCTTCGCCAATGCCTTTAATTTCAGTGGATTCAATGAAATGAAACAATTGTTTCGCCTGAATTTGGTGGAAGAGACCGCCAGCTATACCGATCGGGCACGGCTGTTTAAAGAGCTGGATAACGATCATCAGATACCAGAAGATCCTCAGCATATTTTGCAGGAGTTTGCTCATTCCAACGCTCAAGCCATGCAGCAACTCGCAGCCCGTACTCCCGCAGAGGATTTGGATAAGGCAGTGAGTTTGCTGGCGAATGCCGACAATATTCACATTATCGGCCTGCGCCGCTCTTTCAGTGTTGCCTCATATTTTGCCTATGCCCTCAGCCATCTTGAATGCCGCCCGCTACTTATTAATGGCTTAGGGGGTATGTTCCACGAGCAGATGAGTATGATTGGCCCTCAAGATGTCGTGGTATCTATCAGCTTTACGCCGTATGCCGAAGAAACGGTGATGGTCAGTGAAAAAGCGGTACAGGCGGGTGCAAAGCAAATTGTCATTACTGATAGCCAGATTAGCCCGCTTGCAAGTTTTAGCGATATTTGCTTTGTGGTGAAGGAAGCCCAGGTTGATGCGTTCCGCTCCCAGTCTGCTACTTTGTGTTTGGTACAATCTTTAACCGTAGCACTGGCGTATCGGCAAGGATAATCAAGAGTCAGATAACACCGTTTTCATAAAACCGGAAATTAAGTGTCAGCGTGATCATATGAGATTAAAGCATATTGATCACGCCTATCATGATCAACACAGCCATTAAATAACAGCCAATAATACGCATTAAACTGCAAGTCGCTATTTACAACACTCTATGAAACCTGATTTCTCCCCCGCTTCTCGGAGCGAAATCACACGCATCTTGAAGTCAGATTGGTATAAGAGTTTAGTTCTTAATATTTTATGGATATTGATTTACTTAAAATAATCTTTAATCTCTTCCAATCTATAGGTATCCTTTTCAAACAAATAGCTAATAATGGCACAACCGCATCAATGAATAAGTTTATTATAAATCAATACACTGACAAAAAATCCCCTCCTTTGCCAGATAAAATAATTAAATTAATAGAATGTATAATGTCATAAAGTAATGACATTACATATCAATAGGTTACTTCCTGCAATAGTGATTAATTTCATTATTGGAATGGATTTAACCCACTGTTTTTTTATCTAACAAAAATACAGCACGAGTATGCTTAACAAGCTGATCTCAGGCTGCCTTGAATATAATTTAGAATCATAGCGGAGTATTCATATGGATAAGATTCTGGCTTCTCCATTTATTCATTTCTTTTGGCAATCATGGGTTCTCGAGCCGCACTCACCTAAATATAATATCGTTATAGAACAAAATATTAGGGGGAATTTAGATGAAAGTAGATTAAAATGGGCTTTGCAAGAATTTATTAATCTTTATCCTTTATTTAAATATCGAATTGAAGAAGAAAATGATGAGTTATATTGGATATTTGGCTCAGATAATATTGAGTTTACATACCTTTCTAATAATGAAGAACAATTGAATCAGTTTGCTCTGCGGCCATTTGACCTCCGAAAAGGACCAGTCGTTCGTTTTGGTTTAATCAAAGAGACAGAACAGCAATTTCACTTATTTATTGTACTGCACCATATCATCGGTGATGGACAGGGTATAGAAGAGTTTTTTCACAATATCGCTGATCTGTACAACCAACGTCCTCTGCGCCATTCCCCCATGACGCTGCAACAAGCGTCAGAGAAATTTGAACAAGATCGTCAACTTCTACAATTATTGGGTAAATATAACCCTGAACAATACTGGAAAAAATGTTTGTCAGGAATGAATACCAGTAATCCATTACCTTATTTGCCTCAACACGCGATAGGTGAGCCTGAATTACCGAATGAATTTCGTTTCAACTTGCCATTGGAAGATTGGAAGAACCTCTCAACATCTTTATCCCCTTGCAAGCCGTTCCTCGTATTTAAAACGTTATGGGCAACGCTCGTAGCCCAATATACTGCAACTGATAGTGTTCACCTTATCTATCCCGTTGCAGTCGCTGGCGGGGCATCGGTTTCGCTTGGTGCACAAATCAATGCGGTTGTTTTCCCTTTGCATTTTAATGAGACGGATAGCTTTAATTCTCTCTATCAGGCTACGTTAAACTATAGTGCATCATTGAAGGCTCAACCTGATCTGCGTTTTTCAAGTTTGCCTATATTCCAGGCTGTACCCACCGATCTTATCAATAAGCTCAATGTCGGTATCAATCAGGCCAGTTTTAAGGATCTCAATCTGGAATTAGACGGATGTGAGGTTCATTACGGTAGTCGTTTCAATAACGATTTAGCCGTTACAGAGTGGATATTGGAATATCATCTGGAAGACGGCTATTGGGCTTTTCGTATCCGCTATCATCCTAACCTTTTCCATGCAAAACAAATCAAAGCGTTAGGTGAACAATTCCAGCAATTGTTGGTTAATGCCTTGTCTTATCCCGAAACGCCAATATCGCAATTTCCTTTGCTAACACCTGAGCAGACACAGACATTACTGGAATACGGTAACCCACAACAACTAAGCGACACCCAATCAGAACGACACTCCCCTTTGGTGATGGATTTGATCCGCAAACATTATCAACAGGCAATCGGGCAATCACAATCTGCTGAAATATCAGGCATCCAAGTTTATGTGTTGAATGAACGATTGCAAATGGTGCCAATGGGGTTAAAGGGCGAACTTTATCTCTCTGGGCCAGAATTGGGCAATAAATATTTGGATCACTCAGTATTGGCAGAAAAACAACTTATCGCCAATCCATTTGTTCAATATACCAAGGATAAGTGGCTCTATCGTACAGGCGAACAAGTACGCTGGTTGCCAAATGGAGAGCTAGAATATCTGGGGACAGAAGACTACGATTTTCTGAAAGAGGCGAGTTAAGTTAAAACAACGGCGTGATCGTTATGCTCACCAATCCTATGAATCACGCCGAATTATTACTGCATCAAACGCTACATGACCACAGTTTATTTACTACCACTTATTCAAAATCCTTAAAAGTCGGGCCTTGGAAATAAACAGCTTTAATGTGACAACTACGGGGTTGAGTGACAACAAACCGGATGGTTTCCCATACCGAACGGCCATTCAGCAATTGCTCCCCCATTTTTTTCTGGTTATCCAGAATTTCATCAAAGCCATTAAGTTCAAAGTCAGGTGGATAAAGCCCAGTTACGCGAATATTTTCTTTGCTTAAATGATGAGCTAAGTTCTGACTAAAGCCACTCATGGCATGTTTGGCAGCGAAGAATGCCGGATGAGCGACAGATTCGGTAAATTGGGGAATACCACAAACCGATACCATAGCAACAATATCGGCACCTTGTGACTGGCGCAAGCTCGGCAATAGCGCTTTGGTCAGCAGGATAGAACCTGTTATACCTGAATTCACCGTATTGACGATATCGGTGTCATTGTCACCTTCTCCCAAATACCCTTCCAGCCATTGAGCCGCACTTAAGATCAAAATATCGATGGGTTGATTGTCTTGCAGCAACTGAGTAGCAAAATCGTTAACGGATTGAGCATGACTCATATCGCATTGATAACCTCTGGCGATGCCACCTTCACGGCGAATAATCTCACATGTTGCTTCAGCACGGGTTAATTGGCGGGTACAGAGGTCAACATGTGCACCTTCTCGTGCCAGCCAAACAGAAACCGCTTGTCCAAAATCGCGTCCTCCACCTGTTACCACTACTCGTTTACCTTGCAAAGCACTCGATTCATTAACTTCATTAACTTCATTAACTTCATTAACTTCATTAACTTCATTAACTTCATTAACTTCATTAACTTCATTAAACTCCATGTTAGCTTTCCTTAATATCAGTTAGTAAAGCTGAATGAGAAACTGTCACTTTGTCGGTCCGATTTATTGATAATTCACTGTCTAGAAAGCCAATCTTACTTGAGAATTATCCCTCTGGTTCTATTATTTTGTGCTTATTGCTCTGATTGCAGAAGATCGCATTTAAGTAAAAATAAACAAATTCTACTTTACGGCTGACTCTGGGAAGCACGCTGAAAATCGAAAATGTTTACATCTGCTAAACTTTAGGCAACAGATAACGTCAATCGTGCTCTGGATTACTGACATTCTTAACACCATAAATCACAACCATTACCTGTGAAGGGGGTTATATGAAAGCACTTGTTTATCATGGAGCCGGAAAAAAACGCTGGGAAGAAAAGGCACCACCTCAACTCATTGAACCAACAGATGCTATCGTCCGCATCGTCAAAACCACCATCTGTGGTACAGATCTGCATATCCTTAAAGGGGATGTTCCCACTGTCGAGCAAGGCCGCACATTGGGCCATGAAGGTATTGGGATCGTTGAATCAATTGGGGAATCAGTACGCAATATCAAAGTCGGTGATAAGGTAATTATTTCCTGTATCACCGTCTGCGGCAGTTGCAGTTATTGTAAACGCCAGCTTTATGCTCACTGTAAAGATGGTGGCTGGATCCTGGGACATAAAATTGATGGTACACAGGCAGGACAAGTGCGTATTCCCCATGCTGATAACAGCCTGCATCGTCTGCCAGAAGGTGTCGATGAAGAAGCGGCATTAATGCTCAGTGACATTCTGCCAACTGGTCTTGAAATTGGTGTTATCAATGGCAAGGTCCAACCGGGGCAGACTATCGCCTTAATTGGTGCGGGGCCAGTCGGACTATCAGCATTATTGGCATCACAGTTTTACTCCCCGGCACATATCATCATGATCGATACTGATGATAACCGCCTTAGCGTCGCCCGGCAGTTTGGTGCTAACACGGTTATCAACCCGGCAAAACAAAACGTCGTAGAAGCTATCAATAAACTGACTGACGGCATTGGGGTGGACGTGGCTATTGAATGTGTGGGTATCCCCGCAACCTTCAAAATATGTCAGGACATCATTGCAGCAGGTGGATTCATTGCCAATGTTGGTGTCCATGGCAAATCTGTTGACCTGCATCTGGAAAGTCTCTGGATCAAAAACATTACCATTACTACTGGACTGGTAAACACAAGCAGCACTCCCATGCTGCTGAAAAGCGTTCAATCCGGCAAAATTGCACCTGAAAAGCTGGTCACTCATCATTATCCATTGAGTGAAATAGAAACCGCTTATGAAATATTTGGTAATGCAGCTCAAGAGAAAGCACTGAAAATTGTCTTGTCAGCTTAGTGGGTATATTGTGATATCTCCCCGCGAAGCGGGGAGATATCAGGTTTCATAGCGTGTGGGAAACAGAAAAGCCGCCGCAATATACTGCATCAATACACGTATGCAATTCATTACGGCGGCCTTTATGTTGTGTTTGATAATAAGCTTGATTTTTAAATTTATTAACTAATTAATAAACCTTCAACTTACAGTTTGTCTTCTTCATCCAAATCTTGTTGTGAAAGGTTCCCAATAGCAATAAATTCATCCAATAGCCCTAACAGTTGGGTCAATTTTTCTGGAGAAAAAGCGTCCTCAATCGCCTTATATCCCTCAGCAATTTGCCCTTTTGCTTGCTCATAGAGTTCCTGTCCAGCCGGAGTCAAAGAAACATACAGCTTACGCTGATCATTCATAGGCTTCAGGCGGAATATAAGCCCATCACGCTCCATACGTGTCAAAATGCCTGTCAGACTTGGGCGCAAGATACAAGTGAGACAAGCTAAGTCATGAAAATCAATAGAACGGCTACTCGCAAGTACACGAATAATCCGCCATTGCTGCTCAGTTAAATTATAGCTCTTCAAAATAGGCCGAAAAAAACCCATAGCGGTTTCTCTCGCTTGAAGCAATGCAATTGTCAAGGATTCATGCATAAGTAAAAGTGACTCTTTAGTTAATCGCTAGTCATTCTCTATAAGTTTAACATCCATGCTGCTTATTATAGACAACCTGAACACTAAAAAGCCTAACACGCTCAAAATCATCCACAAAGGGGAAAGATTTCAACATTAACAAATAAATAAAACGATCCCACCAACAAAAAGTTAAATAAAAGTTAATTTCAATCTCAAATGACCTTGATTAAAAATATAACAGGCTGATCTTTATGTAGTAAAAATGATCAACAATAAAGTGTTGTTACATAGATCACAATTAAAATTAACAATCTCTTTAACATATTGAAGATTGCCAACACATAGTTTATTAATATATTAATAAGTGGTCTTGCAACACGTCATCCAGGTTTCAAGGAGCTGTCCATGAAAGGCACTGTCTTTGCCGTTGCCCTCAACCATAGCAGCCAGATCAATTTCTGGCATAAGGCATTTAACAAAGAACCTTATAAAACACCACCCAAAACACCTATTTGGTTTATCAAACCCCGTAATACCGTGATTGGTTCAGGGGATGTTATTCCTCACCCTGTCGGGGAAACGGTACAGAGCGGTGCGACTCTGGCGCTGTTAATTGGAAAAACAGCACGCAAAGTTTCAGTTCAGAATGCCGAACAGTATATTGCTGGTTACGCATTGGCAAACGAAGTTAGCCTGCCGGAAACATCATTCTACCGTCCTGCCATTAAAGCAAAATGTCGGGACGGTTTTTGCCCTCTAGGTCAAATGATCAAAGCCAACTCGGTAGCATCACTCGATATTGTCACTGAAATCAACGGCCAGGAAGTTGATCGCTGGTCTACCCAAGATCTTATTCGTTCAGCAGCTGAATTATTGGCAGCATTAAGCGAATTCGCCACCTTAAACGAGGGCGATGCCATTCTATTGGGAACGCCCCACCAGCGCGTAACCCTTCATCCTGCCGATAAAGTCACAATCAAGGCCAAGGGCTTCCCTAACTTAGAAAATACGGTTGTATTGGCAGGAGGTCAGGCATGAGATACGCCAAAATTCATTATCAGGGACAAGATCTCAATGTCACCGTTGACGAACAGGAAAATGTCTTCTTACCAGACGGAAATACGGTCAGCGGTGAAGGGGTTGTATGGCTTCCCCCAGCCAGCGGAACACTGTTCGCATTAGGGCTAAATTATGCCGATCACGCAACAGAGCTGGAATTTAAGCCCCCAGAAGAACCACTGGTATTTATCAAAGCAGCCAATAGCTTAACCGGACACCGTCAGGTCTCTGTCCGTCCTGATAATGTGGAATATATGCATTATGAAGCAGAATTGGTTGTCGTGATGGGTAAACCCGCTCACAAAGTTGCCAGAGAAGAGGCCATGAATTACGTTGCGGGTTATACCGTTTGTAACGATTACGCCATTCGTGATTATCTGGAAAATTACTATCGCCCTAACCTGCGGGTAAAAAGCCGCGATACGCTTACTCCAATCGGTCCGTGGATCATAGATAAACAACAGATTGCTGATCCGCATAATCTAACGTTGCAAACATGGGTGAACGGTGAACTCCGTCAACAAGGTACAACCGCCGATTTGATCTTCGATATTCCTTTCTTAATCAGCTACCTCAGCGATTTTATGACATTGCAACCAGGCGACATGATCGCCACCGGAACACCTAAAGGGTTGTCCAATGTTGTTCCTGGGGATGAAGTCATCGTAGAAGTCGAAGGTGTTGGGCGCTTAGTTAATCGTATTGTCAGCCAGCAAGAATATGAGGAGAGTTTGTCATGACCATGATTAACCATTGGATCAACGGCAAAAATGTCGGCAGCAAAACCTATTTCACAACGACTAATCCTGCAACAGGCGAGGTGCTGGCTGAGGTTGCATCAGGCGGGCAGGAAGAGATCGCCCAAGCTGTTGCGGCAGCCAAAGAAGCGTTCCCCAAGTGGGCAAATACCCCAATGAAAGAACGCGCTCGTTTGATGCGCCGTTTGGGTGAATTAATCGACCAAAATGTTCCCGATATTTCTGCGCTGGAAACCAAGGATACGGGCCTTCCCATCCATCAAACACAAAATGTCTTGATCCCACGGGCTTCGCAAAATTTCAATTTTTTCGCAGAAATTTGCCAGCAGATGAATGGGCGCACTTATCCTGTTGATGACACAATGCTCAACTACACATTAATCCAGCCTGTTGGTGTTTGTGCATTGATTTCCCCATGGAATGTGCCTTTTATGACGGCGACGTGGAAGGTTGCGCCTTGTCTGGCTCTGGGAAATACGGCTGTTTTGAAGATGTCCGAACTTTCCCCATTGACAGCCAACCGCTTAGGCGAATTAGCGTTGGAAGCCGGCATTCCGGCTGGGGTATTGAATGTGGTACAGGGCTACGGTAACACCGCAGGCGATGCGCTGGTAAAACATCATGATGTGCGTGCAGTCTCTTTCACCGGAGGGACAGCAACGGGTCGCCTGATCATGCAAAATGCCGGACTGAAAAAATATTCTATGGAATTAGGCGGAAAATCCCCTGTCCTCATTTTTGAAGATGCAGATATTGAACGCGCACTGGATGCCGCTCTGTTTACTATTTTCTCCCTTAATGGCGAACGTTGTACGGCAGGTTCCCGCATTTTCATCCAAGAAAGTATTTACCCCGAATTCGTTAAACGCTTTGCTGAACGCGCGAATCGGTTACGTGTCGGTGATCCCCAAGATCCGCAAACTCAGGTTGGCAGCTTGATAAGCCGGCAACACTGGGAAAAAGTCTCCAATTATATCCGGTTAGGGATCGAAGAAGGCGCCACACTACTGGCCGGAGGCCCCGATAAACCTGCCGATTTACCTGCCCATCTAAAAAATGGCCACTTCTTACGTCCTACTGTCCTGGCAGATGTGGATAACCACATGCGCGTAGCACAGGAAGAGATCTTCGGCCCTGTCGCTTGTCTGCTGCCATTCAAGCGTGAAGAGGACGGGCTACGCATGGCTAATGATGTGGAATATGGCCTTGCTTCTTATATCTGGACACAGGATGTCAGCAAGGTTTTGCGTCTGGCACGTCATATTGAGGCCGGCATGGTGTTTGTTAATTCCCAAAACGTTCGCGATCTGCGTCAGCCATTTGGTGGCATAAAAGCTTCCGGTGTGGGGCGTGAAGGCGGGGAATACAGTTTTGAAGTGTTTGCTGAAGTGAAAAACGTCTGTATCTCAATGGGAGAGCACCCTATACCTCGTTGGGGTGTTTAAATAACGGCCATCCTGATTCCAAGTGAGGGTTTATGGGAAAGTTAGCGTTAGCAGCGAAAATTACACATGTCCCTTCTATGTACCTGTCTGAATTGCCAGGCAAGCATCACGGTTGCCGCCAGAGCGCTATTGATGGACACAAAGAGATCAGCCGGCGCTGCCGTGAAATGGGTGTGGATACGATTGTTGTCTTCGACACGCACTGGCTGGTTAACAGCGCCTATCATATTAACTGTTCCGACCATTTCTCCGGCATCTATACTAGTAATGAATTACCACATTTTATCCGCGATATGACCTATGAGTATGACGGCAACCCAGAGCTAGGCCGGATGATTGCACAAGAAGCTCGCCAGATGGGTGTTCGTGCCCAGTCACACGAGATCCCAAGCCTGAAACTGGAATATGGCACGCTGGTCCCCATGCGTTATATGAACAGCGACCGCCATTTCAAGGTGATTTCAATTTCGGCCTTTTGTACTGTCCATGCGTTTGAAGACAGCCGCAAACTGGGAGCGGCGATTTTACGGGCAATTGAGAAATACGATGGTACGGTTGCGGTACTGGCAAGCGGTTCGCTGTCACACAGTTTCATTGACGATCAACGTGCCGAAGAGGGCATGAACAGCTATACCCGTGAGTTCGATGAGCAGATGGATCGCCGTGTCGTGCAGCTTTGGAAAGAAGGCAAGTTCGAGGAATTTTGCAAAATGTTACCGGAATATGCGCAATATTGTCGAGGAGAAGGCAATATGCATGATACCGTGATGCTGCTAGGGCTACTCGGATGGGACAAGTATGACGGCAAGGTGGAATTTTTGACGGAATTGTTCGCCAGTTCAGGGACAGGACAGGTTAACGCGGTTTTCCCGCTGCCGGATTATATTGTGAATCAAAATAAAACTGATGCCTGACAGGAGAAGACCGTGCCACATTTTTACGCTGAGTGTACTGAAAATATCCGTGAAAAAGCCAGGTTGCCGGAATTATTTACCAAAGTGAATCAGGCGCTGGCAGATACCGGCATTTTTCCGCTGGGCGGTATCCGTAGTCGCGCCATTTGGCTGGATACCTGGCAAATGGCGGATGGTAAGCAAGATTATGCCTTCGTTCATATGACACTGAAAATTGGTGCCGGACGCAGCCTTGAAGATCGGCAAAAAGTCGGAGAAATGTTGTTTGGCTTAATCAAGGCGCATTTTAGTGAGTTGATGTCACAGCGTTATCTGGGCCTCTCTTTCACCATGGAAGAACTTGATCCGGTGCTGAATTATAAATCCAATAACGTTCATAGCCTATTTAAAGCAAAAGAATAACGGCAATAGAGCATTCCAATGCTATACCAATCTAACTTCAAGATGCGTGTGGTTTCATAGAGTGTTGCAACTTGAAGTTTCAAATCGCGGTCAACAAAGTTATGGCTTGCAAGATGAGGGATATAATTGGAGGACACTAAATTTATTCGCCTTTATTTATTGAGAGGAAACTATGACAGATCATCTGGATACAAATTTGCTGCGTCACCAGGCCTATATCAACGGTCAATGGGTTGACGCGGAAAATAAAGCAACTTTTGAAGTTATTAACCCAGCCAATGGTAAAGTCATTGCTAATGTCAGTGATCTGGGAGCCAAAGAGACACAATCTGCCATTGAAGCTGCCCAGAATGCCCTTCCTGCATGGCGGTCACTGACAGCAAAACAGCGTAGCCAGAGGCTTAAGCAATGGTTCCATCTGGTGATGGAAAACCAAACTGCCTTAGCGAAGATACTGAGCACAGAACAAGGTAAATCTTACACCGAAGCAATGGGGGAAATCGCTTACGGTGCCAGCTTTATCGAATGGTTCGCAGAAGAAAGCAAACGTATTTATGGCGAAACATTGCCTTCCCCAATACCGGGCCGCCGTCTCGCTACGATCAAACAACCGATTGGTGTCGTTGCAGCCATTACACCGTGGAATTTCCCCAATGCCATGATCACCCGCAAAGTTGCACCTGCGCTGGCGGCGGGATGTACAGTTGTTCTGAAACCTGCTGCTGAAACACCCCTTTCTGCACTGGCCTTAGTCGTCCTGGCGGAACAGGCGGGCATTCCGGCTGGCGTTTTCAATATTGTCACGGGAATGGATGCCAAAGCGATTGGTGAAGTGATGACCTCAAGCCCTATCGTGCGCAAACTTTCGTTCACCGGCTCTACGCGGGTCGGCAAATTATTAATGGCACAAAGCGCCGATACTGTGAAAAAACTCTCCCTCGAACTGGGTGGCAATGCACCTTTTATTGTGTTTAATGATGCCGATCTTGATGCTGCGGTAGAGGGTGCCATGGCGGCGAAATTCCGTAATAGCGGGCAAACCTGTGTTTGTGCCAACCGTATTCTGGTACAGGAAGGCATTTATGAGGCTTTTGCAGAACGTCTGGCACACGCGGTAAAACAGCTTCGTGTTGGGCCAGCCACTGATAGCTCATCACAACAAGGTCCACTGATTAATCAAGCGGCAGTAGAAAAAGTACAAACACATATCCGAGACGCGGTTTCCAACGGTGCGCACCTGCTGGCAGGAGGAAAATCCCACGCGCTGGGTGGCTTGTTCTTTGAGCCAACAGTGCTGGCAAATGTGACCGAATCTATGTTAGTTGCCCACGAAGAAACCTTCGGCCCGCTGGCACCACTGTTCAAATTCCGTGATGAAGAAGAGGCTATCCGTATTGCTAACAGCACTGAATTTGGCCTGGCTGCTTATTTCTATTCCCGTGACATTGGCCGAATTTACCGTGTGGCGGAAGCGTTGGAAAGTGGCATGGTAGGTATCAATGAAGGTTTGATTTCCAATGAAGTCGCACCATTTGGCGGCATTAAGCAATCGGGGCTGGGGCGTGAGGGGTCACGTTACGGTATTGAGGATTATCTGGAAGTGAAATACCTCTGTTTTGGAGGGTTGGAAGCGAAAGGAGCTTAACCCCTATGCTACAGCAAGAAATCGTATCACGAGTCGCACGCCGTTTACATCAGGCAGAGCAAAGCCGTGAGCAAATCCGACAAATCTCACTGGATTATCCAGAGATAACGATTGAAGATGCTTATGCCATTCAACGTGAATGGGTAGATTTAAAAATCAGGGAAGGGCGAATTCTGAAGGGACATAAGATTGGTCTGACATCCAAGGCCATGCAAGCCAGTTCACAGATTAATGAACCGGATTATGGTGCCTTGCTGGATGATATGTTTTTTCAAGACGGCGGTGATATTCCTTGCGAACGTTTTATTGTGCCCCGTATTGAGGTTGAACTGGCCTTTGTGCTGGCAAAACCCCTGCGTGGCCCGAACTGTACGCTGTTTGATGTGTATAACGCAACAGATTACGTCGTTCCTGCACTGGAACTCATTGATGCCCGTTGCCACAACATCGATCCCGAAACCCAACGTCCACGCAAGGTATTCGATACGATTTCTGACAATGCCGCCAATGGCGGTGTCATTATTGGGGGGCGGCCGATCAAGCCAGATGAATTGGATCTGCGCTGGGTCAGTGCGCTGCTCTACCGCAATGGCGTGATTGAAGAATCCGGCGTCGCCGCCGCGATTCTCAATCATCCCGCCAATGGTGTGGCATGGCTTGCCAATAAACTGGCACCGCATGGTGTTCAACTAGAAGCAGGCCAGATTATTCTGGCTGGATCTTTTACCCGCCCTGTTCCTGCGCGTAAAGGCGATACCTTTCATGTGGATTACGGCATGTTAGGTTCAATTAGCTGTCATTTTGTTTGAGTCTATTGAGGTAACACCATGGATCAGCTAACAAATAAATTTAAACATGCCCTGAAAGCAGGGCGTCCACAAATCGGATTGTGGCTTGGGCTATGCAGCGGGTATAGCGCGGAAATACTGGCAGGAACCGGGTTTGATTGGTTGTTGATTGATAGTGAACATGCTCCCAATGAGATTTCCACTATTCTTGCCCAATTACAGGGAATCGCCCCTTATTCAAGCCAGCCTGTTGTTCGTCCCGCATGGAATGATCCCGTAATCGTCAAACAGTTGCTGGATATTGGTGCACAAACGTTATTGTTCCCAATGATTCAAAATGCCGCGCAAGCGCGTGAAGCGGTCAGGGCAACTCGCTATCCTCCCGCGGGTATTCGTGGCGTAGGCAGTGCCCTGGCTCGCGCTTCTCGCTGGAATAGCATTCCTGACTATCTGTCCCGTGCTAATGACGAAATATGTGTATTAGTACAGGTAGAAACCCGTGAGGCTTTGCAAAACCTACCGGAGATAGCGGCTGTCGAAGGCGTTGATGGCGTGTTTATTGGCCCGGCCGATCTCAGTGCGGATATGGGACACCTCGGTAACCCGCAACATCCTGAAGTTCAGTCGGCCATTGAACAAGCCATTGTTCAGATCCAGTCTTTCGGCAAGGCCGCTGGCATTTTGATGACCAATGTCGATGCAGCTAAACATTATCTTAATTTGGGTGCGCTGTTTGTTGCCGTAGGGGTTGATACCCTCTTGCTGACCGGAGCAGCCAATGCTTTGGCAAAGCATTTCGGCAAATAAGCAGTCAATCATCGGCAATAAACAATGCCCCAGAATGGCTGATGTTGATCGCGACACCAGCCATAGCAATTGAAGTTCCTAATCTCTGTGCAAACAACCACATATAGCCAATAAATTTCAAATCCCCAGCCGAAGGAAAATCAAACCACTAACAAAACAAGGAAACACCGATGAGCATTTCACCTGACACGATACCAAAATCCGAAAATCCTCCCCAGCCGCTGAAAAAGCTGACCACCCAACAGCAAAGTGTCATCAATAAATTATTCCGGCGCCTGATCCTCTTTCTCTTTGTCCTGTTCGTTTTCTCTTTTCTGGATCGTATCAATATTGGATTTGCTGGTTTGACGATGGGAAAAGATCTCGGTTTAACATCCACCATGTTCGGTTTAGCCGCAACGCTGTTTTACGCCACTTACGTTATTTTCGGCATTCCCAGCAATGTGATGTTGAGTATTGTGGGAGCTCGTCGCTGGATCGCGACCATTATGGTGTTATGGGGGATCGCTTCCACCGCTACAATGTTTGCCACTGGTCCCACGAGCCTGTATATCTTGCGAATGCTGGTGGGTATTGCGGAAGCCGGCTTTCTGCCGGGTATTTTGGTTTACCTGACTTATTGGTTTCCAGCCTATTATCGCGCACGCGCCAATGCGTTGTTTATGATTGCCATGCCCGTAACGATGGCGTTTGGTTCACTGATTTCCGGTTACATTTTGGCAATGGATGGCATCTGGGACTTGCGCGGTTGGCAGTGGTTGTTTTTGCTGGAAGGCTTCCCTTCTGTTTTGCTTGGTTTTGCTGTCTGGTTTTATCTGGATGACTCACCAGAAAAGGCCAAATGGCTAACTCGTGAAGATAAACAATGCCTTCAAGAGATGATAGAAAACGATAAGCTTTCTATCACCCAGCCCAATGAACAGATTCAACAGCAAAAAACCCGCTTATGGCGCGAGGTGTTTACCCCGATTGTATTGATGTACACCTGTGCTTATTTCTGCCTGACCAACACCTTAAGTGCTATTAATATCTGGACGCCACAGATTATGCAGAGTTTCAATCAGGGCAGCAGCCATGTGATGATCGGCATTTTGACTGCCATTCCACAATTCTGCACGATTTTAGGTATGGTTTACTGGAGCCGCCACTCAGACCGCCTGCAAGAACGCAAAATGCACACGGTTTTACCTTATCTGTTTGCTGCCGCAGGCTGGATTTTAACTTCACTGACAGATAACAGCATAGTGCAACTGCTGGGGATCATTATGGCTTCTACCGGATCGTTTACAGCTATGGCGGTATTCTGGACAACGCCAGATCAATCGATTAGTTTGCGCGCCCGTGCCGTGGGGATCGCTGTGATCAATGCTACCGGCAATGTGGGATCTGCCGTCAGTCCTCTGCTAATCGGTTGGTTAAAAGATCAAACGGGAAATTTTAACGCTGGACTTTATTTCGTAGCCGGATTACTGATCATCGGTGCGTTAATCGTTTTTCTGATCCCGATGAAACATTCACGGCCACAGGCAAAATTGTAAATAACAAGCAATATATTGATATACCTTAGCCAACAATAAGATACAGGAGGAAACTGATGACTGTATCCAATGCGCTCAAAGCCAATAAACCCATCATCACGAATATCGATATCAGCAAGGACTATGATGAAACTCAGGGATCGGATGATGTTCATTATCAAACTTTTGGTCGCATGGCGGCATTTTTCGGGCGTAATATGCAGGCGCATCGCCATGACGGTTTTTTCCAACTCCATTATCTGGTGACAGGGCGGATCGAACTGCAATTAGACGCACAGCATTATTCCGTACAAGCCCCTCTGTTTATCCTGATTCCACCTTCCGTGCCTCATGCTTTTTTTACGCAGGAAGATACGGATGGTTATGTATTAACCGTCCGTCAGGAACTAATCACCCCCTTGCTCAGTTCGCTTTATCCTACCCATCGGGAACTGGTTGAGATTCCGGCTATCTGCCTTTCCGTAGCGGATAAATACGATGAATTGGAAACATTCAACCATTATTGGGCACTGATTGGGCGTGAGTCTGCCAACCAATTTACCGGACGAGAACAATCGCTGACTTTCCTGGCTCAATCTCTGTTTACCTTTTTACTACGCAGTATTCCCCTTGATGATCATCATTGCGGTGGTGTCAGAGGAGAATTGAAACTGTTTCAGCGATTTAATCAATTGATTGATCAACACTATTACCAGCATCTCGCCGTACCAGAGTATGCAGAAAAATTGGGAATTACGGAATCACGGCTAAAGGATATGTGCCGACGCTTTGCCAATCGGCCACCCAAGAAATTGATCTTTGACCGATTACTGCGAGAAGCAAAACGATTATTACTGTTTAGTGATAGCCCCGTATTTGAGATAGCGTATCAACTTGGGTTTAAAGATCCTGCTTACTTTACCCGATTTTTTAATCGGTTGGTGGGATACTCACCGAGTGTTTGGCGGGAAAAGAATTCAGGCGGACATGTTTGAGTTTTTCAGGACGGCGTAATCATGCAAAAATCATGATTACCAAAACACAAAGTCGGTCACATTTACGCAACAAACTCTCTACTTTTATCGAAAAGTACCAGTAAACCCTCCGAAAGTCTCTTCAAGAGGAGCCGTTTAGTCGCTTCAATCAAACAGTGTAATAAACATAAAATTAACAACCATCCCCCCATATAGATAACAAATCAAAATAAGGGGATTTTTGGAGCATGAGGTTGCTATGAGACTAGAAAATTTGCGTGCTGATCATAAACGCCCATTTACCAGTAAAGAATACCTGAGTTCACTTCAGGATAGTCGCGAGATTTACATCTATGGTGAACGCGTCAAAGATGTCACAACACATCCGGCTTTCCGCAATGCGGCTGCTTCAATCGGTCAACTGTATGATGCCCTTCATGCCCCAGAAACCCACGATGTACTTTGCTGGGATACCGATACCGGAAGTGGTGGCTATACGCACAAATTCTTCCGTTTCGCCACCAGCGCTGATGATATCCGCCAACAGCGCGATGCCATTGCCGAATGGTCACGCCTAAATTATGGCTGGATGGGGCGTTCACCCGATTATAAAGCAGCATTTTGCTGCTCATTGGGTGCTTATCCTGAATATTATGGGCAATTCGCTGATAATGCCCGCATATGGTATAAGCGTATTCAGGAAAGCTGCATCTATTTCAATCATGCGATTGTTAATCCACCGATTGATCGCCATAAGCCCGCCGATCAAGTCAAAGATGTTTTTATCAAGATAGAAAAAGAGACAGATGCTGGGATTATTGTCAGTGGCGCCAAAGTCGTCGCGACCAATTCAGCCCTGACTCACTATAATTTTATCGGTTTTGGCTCTGCGCAAGTTATGGGAGATAACCCTGATTTTGCCCTCATGTTTGTTGCACCAATGGATGCCGAGGGTGTGAAATTAATTTCCCGCGCTTCTTATGAATTAGTGGCCGGTGCTACTGGCTCACCTTTTGATTACCCCCTTTCCAGTCGGTTTGATGAAAATGATGCCATTCTGGTCATGGATAAAGTATTAATTCCGTGGGAAAACGTGTTAATTTATCGCGATTTTGATCGTGCCCGTAATTGGGCGGTGCAAAGTGGTTTTGCGCGGCTATTTCCCATGCAAGCCTGTATACGCCTTGCTGTTAAGCTTGATTTCATGACGGCACTGTTACAAAAAAGCCTTGAATGCACTGGCGTGGTGGAATTCCGCGGTGTTCAGGCCGATTTGGGAGAAGTCGTTGCATGGCGCAATCTGTTCTGGTCACTGACAGATGCGATGTGGGCAGAAGCCAAGCCGTGGGAAAATGGCGCTTATCTGCCTGATACGCAAGCGATTCAGACTTATCGCGTGATGGCGCCCATGGCTTATACAAAAATCAAGAATATTATTGAAAGCAATGTCACCAGCGGCCTGATTTATTTGCCATCCAGTGTGCGTGACATGAATAATCCTGAGATCAATAAATATCTTGAAAAATATGTCCGTGGCTCTAATGGTATTGATCATGTGGAACGAATCAAGATCTTGAAATTAATGTGGGATGCCATTGGCAGTGAGTTCGGTGGTCGCCATGAATTATACGAAATTAATTATGCCGGCAGTCAGGATGAAATTCGCCTGCAATGTCTGCGTCACGCCTATGGCTCTGGCAATATGAAGAAAATGACGGAATTGGTTGATCGTTGTCTCTCTGACTATGATGTGAATGGCTGGACCAGTCCCCACTTACACAATAACCGTGATATTAACCTGTTAGATAAGCTACTGAAATAAATCAGTAGCAGGAGGCCTATTTATGTCTGTAGAAAATAAACATCGCTTGCGTTTCAGGGATGCGATGGCAAGCCTTTCCGCTGCGGTGAATATCATCACTACGGATGGTCCTGCGGGGCGCTGCGGTCTAACTGCAACGGCGGTGTGCTCTGTGACAGATACGCCTCCGACTTTGATGGTATGTATTAATCGCAATAGCGCCATGAATCCGGTATTTCAGGAAAATGGTCACCTTTGTGTCAATATCCTGAATCATGAACAAGAATTGATGGCACGCCATTTCGCGGGCATGACAGGTATCAGCATGGAAGAGCGCTTTAATTGGGATATCTGGAAAACGGGGATACTGGGACAACCCTTGTTACAAGGGACGCTCGCCAATTTAGAGGGATGCATTAAGCAAGTACAAGAAGTCGGTACTCACTATGTATATCTGGTAGAAATAAAACAGATTATTGTTCGTGAAGAAGGTCATGGTCTTATTTACTTTAAGCGTAATTTTCATCCAGTGATGGATGAAAACATGGCAACCATTGTTTAAAAAAAGAACATCAAAACAGAAATATTTTCAATACAGCCTCCTAGCATGAAGGTTCCTTAATAAAGAGCCTTCATTTCTAAATTCTTATCAATTTCTTTTTAATTGGTATTTAATAGAATTGGCACTGAATATCAACCAGAAATTTCACACCACCACCTCAAAATACATAATAAAAACTTTACATATAGATTAAGGTGATTCCATTTCATCCCTATTTTTATTTAATCCACCACTTCTCAACAAACAACAAACGGAAGAGATTAAATGACAGTCAAATTGCTTTATTTGCGAGCACAAAACCCACTTATTAACAACTTTTTATATTAATTTAGTGAATATTCTGCCAGATCTGGTATTACTTTTTTTCGTTAGTGTGATCAACCATCGAGAAGATATCATACCAGTATATTAACCTCCCTCGCTTTACGATCACTTTGAATAAATAAACAAAAGCACAACTTATGCAATACATTTAAGTTACAAATATATTAACAACAGTATAATTATCTGAATATATTTTATTTGAGTGTACTGCCTATCTAATGATAGCAAACAGAGGCATCACTATGAGTAAAACCGCTCCGATAGGTTTATGGGATCAACCTAAGCCTTTCTTCATGATATTTTTTGTAGAATTGTGGGAACGATTTGGCTACTACGGCGTTCAAGGTATTCTGGCTGTTTACTTCGTTCAACAGCTCGGTTTTTCAGAAGCACAATCATTTATCACTTTTGGCGCATTTACTGCACTGGTTTACGGCCTGATTTCTATTGGTGGTTATGTCGGTGATCACTTACTGGGGACAAAACGTACCATTGTTTTGGGGGCTATCATACTGGCAATAGGTTATTTTATGATTGGCCTTTCCATCATAAATCCTGAGCTTATCTTTTATGCCTTGGGAACCGTCGCTGTCGGTAATGGCCTTTTCAAAGCCAACCCTGCCAGTCTGCTGGCAAAATGTTACCCACCGCAAGATCCACGTTTGGATGGTGCATTCACACTATTCTATATGTCCATCAATCTCGGCTCTCTGGTTTCCCTCTCTCTTGCCCCCGTTATTGCTGAAAAATATGGTTATGCAGTCACCTACAATATCTGCGGTATCGGTCTGATTATTGCTTTGCTGGTTTATATCGCCTGCCGTCGTATGGTACATAACCTCGGTTCAGAGCCAGACCATGCCCCTTTGAACTATGCCACCTTGTTTTTGGTTCTGGTAGGTGCAGTAGCTATGGTTGGCGTCTGTGCATGGTTATTGCACAATATCAAAATTGCCAATATTGCCCTGGTGGCAATCTCAACCATTGTTGTGGTGATTTTCTTCTGGCAGGCATTCAAACAGGACAGAGTCGGCCGCAATAAAATGTTTGTGGCATTTATTCTGATGCTCCAGGCTATCGTGTTCTTTATCCTGTATAACCAGATGCCAACTTCCCTCAACTTCTTCGCCATCAATAATGTTCACCACCAGATCCTCGGTTTTAATGTCAATCCCGTCAGTTTTCAAGCCCTGAACCCCTTCTGGATCATCGTCGCCAGCCCTGTCTTAGCCGTGGTTTACACCAAACTGGGTAACAAAGGTAAAGATTTTTCCATGCCAACCAAATTCACCTTCGGCATGTTCTTGTGCTCCCTGGGCTTCCTGACCGCCGCAGCTTCTGGCTTATTTGCCGATGAGAATGGTATTACATCGCCATGGTTTATCGTACTGGTGTATCTGTTCCAGAGCGTCGGGGAGTTAATGATTAGTGCGTTGGGATTGGCAATGGTGGCAGCGTTTGTTCCTAGCTACCTGACAGGTTTTATCCTGGGCATGTGGTTCCTGTCACAAGCCGCAGCATCAGTATTGGGTAGTTATGTAGCAACCTTTACTGCCGCACCAGAAGGCGTGACGAATCCACTGCAAACCCTGCCAATTTATACTGGTGTATTTGGTAAAATTGGGATTACCACCTTGATTGTCGCCGTGATTATGGCCTTTATGGTGCCATGGTTAAACAAGATTATGAAAGCATAACCTGCAAGCATGTCTGCTTCCCACCGTAAACGGCGAAACTTTCCACTTCTCAGGCCGCAACCGTCGGTATGACGGATTTTTGTAACCGCAATGATGGCAGGTTTTCGAACTGGCGAATTCCTGCCGCTGCTGCTTCGTATCCCAGTTTTTGGATCATCCCAATACCCAGATATCCAACGATATTGGATGATGATGGTCAGTGGGTAATTCGATTTGAATATTCTGGTCAACATTATTCATAGATTGGTCACGCAGAAAACCGGAAAGACGCAATGGCTCATGTATGACAGGCGTATTTTGATTAACATTTGATACGTCATAAATAGCCACAATCCATCATATGTGCTAATGTGGGTTTGTGGGTAATCTATGAGGAATAAGTTATGAGTCGTTTAACTATCGACATAACCGAGCAGCAACACAAAAGCCTGAAAGCGTTGGCAGCCTTGCAAGGCAAAACTATCAAACAATATACGCTAGAACGTTTGTTCCCTGATATGACTGATAGCGATCAGGCATGGCAGGAGTTGAAAACCGTGTTAGAGGCACGCGTCCATGACGGACTGGAGGGCAAGGTGTCCCAAAAGAACGTCAGTGACATTCTCAATGAAGAGTTTTCCGGGAGCGGCCGCGCTTGATGGACTATGTACTGACAGACGCTGCCGAAGACGATTTACGCGCTATTATCCGCTATACGCGCCAGCAGTGGGGTGATAAGCAGGTGCACCGCTATATCACCGAGCTGGAACAGGGGATTGTGCGCCTTGCCGTTGGAAAAGGGTCTTTCAAGGACATGAGTGAAATTTTTCCAGCATTGCGAATGGCGCGTTGTGAACATCATTATGTGTTTTGTTTGCCACGTAAAAACGCTCCTGCATTAATCGTGGCAATTTTTCATGAGAGAATGAATTTGTTGACGCGCCTTGCAGACAGACTTATTTGATAAGGTTGGGACCACGCTCCCAACCCGTCGTTTTCGGCAATATGGAATTAAAGCTGAATATAACACCAAGGAAAACTGAATGGGCTGACACCAATCGAAGCCTATACCGGTCACATGTTGCACTTATTGTATTAATCCAGCAAAGCTGGCTAATTCAAAAAGAACTTAGCCAGCTTTTACATATGCTGAGTAATAAATTTTATCTAAATAACAATTTATTACAGCACATCAATCGCATTCAGTTCTTTAAAGGCCTGCTCCAGACGAATAACCATAGACGCCTGAGCAGCACGCAGCCAAACACGCGGATCGTAGAACTTCTTGTTAGGCTTATCTGCGCCTTCTGGGTTACCCAACTGGCCTTGCAAGTAGCCTTCGTTCTTTTTGTAGTAGTTCAGAATACCTTCCCAAGTTGCCCACTGAGTATCGGTATCGATATTCATTTTCACTACACCGTAGCTCACAGCTTCCTGAATCTCTTCCGCGGTAGAACCTGAGCCACCGTGGAAGACAAAGTCCAGGCTGTTGTGTGGCAGGTTGAATTTTTCAGAGACGTAATCCTGTGAATTGCACAGAATTTTTGGTGTCAGTTTAACGTTACCTGGTTTGTATACACCATGGACGTTACCGAAAGATGCTGCAATGGTGAAACGCGGGCTAATGGCGTTCAGTTTCTCATACGCATAAGCTACATCTTCCGGCTGAGTGTACAGGGAAGAGCTGTCCAGATGGGAGTTATCAACACCATCTTCTTCACCACCAGTACAACCCAGTTCGATTTCCAGTGTCATGTCGATTTTCGCCATGCGTGCCAGATATTGGCTGCAAATCTCGATATTCTCTTCCAGAGATTCTTCTGACAGATCGATCATGTGAGAGGAGAACAGAGGTTTACCAGTTTGTGCGTAGTGTTTCTCACCTGCTTCCAACAGTCCGTCGATCCATGGCAGCAGTTTACGTGCACAATGGTCAGTATGCAGGATAACAGGCACACCATAATGCTCTGCCATTTGGTGAACATGGTGAGCACCAGAAATAGCACCGATAATCGCGGCTTGTTGACCTTCTGCTTTCAGACCTTTACCCGCAATGAAAGAGGCACCACCGTTAGAAAACTGGATAATGACCGGAGCACGTACTTTTGCCGCCGTTTCCAACACTGCGTTGATGGAATCAGTACCGACGCAGTTAACCGCTGGTAACGCGAAATTGTTCTCTTTAGCGACGGCAAAGACTTTTTGAACATCATCACCAGTGATGACACCCGGTTTTACGAAATCAAAAATTTTAGACATGTTACGTGGTCCTGTATTGACATTGAACAGGCAGCCAATGCTGCCTGTTATTACAACTTAATTACTTTTAGCACGTTCTTCCAGCATCACAACGGCTGGCAGTTTTTTGCCTTCAACGAATTCAAGGAAAGCACCACCACCAGTGGAGATGTAAGAGATCTTATCAGCAATTTCGAACAGATCGATTGCCGCCAAGGTATCACCGCCACCGGCAATTGAGAAAGCATCGCTCTCAGCAATTGCGCGGGCAATAATTTCGGTTCCTTTACGGAAATTAGGGAATTCAAAAACGCCTACCGGACCATTCCACAAAATAGTCTTGGCACTTTTCAGGATTTCAGCCAGGCGTTCGGCAGAAGCATCACCCAGGTCAAGGATCTGCTCTTCATCTTTAATTTCGCTGGTGGATTTCAGCGTTGCTTCCGCAGTCTCAGAGAATTCTGTTGCAACACGAACATCGGTAGGAACCGGGATGTCGCAGCTTTCCATCAATTTTTTCGCTTCCGAGATCAAATCATCTTCATACAGCGAACGACCAACGTTATGCCCTTCTGCGGCAACAAACGTATTAGCAATCCCACCACCTACAATCAGCTGATCGGCAATTTTGGACAGTGAATCAAGAACAGTCAGTTTAGTTGAAACCTTAGAGCCTCCTACAATCGCTACCATTGGACGGGCAGGATTGTGCAGCGCTTTACCCAACGCTTCCAGCTCGCCAGAAAGCAGAGGGCCAGCACAAGAAATTGGGGCAAACTTAGCAACGCCGTGAGTTGACGCTTGCGCACGGTGCGCCGTACCAAAAGCATCCATGACATACACATCACACAGTGCAGCATACTGCTTTGATAACGTTTCATCGTCTTTTTTCTCACCTTTATTGAAGCGAACGTTTTCCAGCACAACTAATTCGCCTTCCGTCACTTCAACACCATCCAAATAGCTTTTTTCCAGACGAACAGGAGAAGAAAGTGCTTCTTTCAAATAATCAACGACAGGTTGCAGTGAGAACTCTTCGTTGTATTCTCCCTCAGTTGGGCGTCCCAGGTGAGAAGTAACCATGACCTTGGCTCCCTGATTCAACGCAGCCTTAATCGTCGGCAAAGACGCACGGATACGTGCATCAGAGGTAACTTTACCATCTTTTACAGGTACATTCAGATCAGCACGGATCAATACACGTTTACCCGCTAGATCTAAATCAGTCATCTTAATTACAGACATGGTGAATCCTCTCATTGATTCTTTATAAAATTACTCAATCTTCTGCTGTGTGCCGTTTGTGACACAACAAATGATTATTTGAAACCGGTTGCGGCCATTGCCAGCGTCGTATCAATCATACGATTAGCAAAGCCCCACTCATTGTCACACCACACAAGGGTTTTAATCAGGTGCTTACCGCTAACCCTCGTTTGTGTTCCATCCACAATAGCACTGTGGGGATCGTGGTTAAAATCCGTTGAAACCAACGGCAAATCAGTATAATCCACTATACCACGAAACTCCCTGGCCGCTGATTTTTGCAGGAGCCGGTTCACATCTTCCACACTCACAGCCGAACAGACTGTTACACTCAAGTCAATGGCTGTCACATTGATTGTGGGAACTCGAACAGAAATCGCCTCAAACCGATCATTAAATTTAGGGAAAATACGTGTGATCCCCGCCGCCAGTTTTGTATCAACTGGAATAATAGATTGACTGGCCGCCCGGGTTCGACGTAAATCACCGTGATAAGCATCAATCACGGGTTGATCATTCATCGATGCGTGAATGGTTGTCACCGTACCAGATTCAATATTGAACGCATCATCCAACACTTGGATGATTGGAATGATGCAGTTTGTTGTACAGGATGCATTAGAAACAATGCGATCTTCGGCAACCAATGCATGATGATTAACACCATATACGACGGTTGCATCCAGATTATTTCCTCCCGGATGTGCAAACAGGACTTTCTTGGCTCCGCTGGCGATATGAGACTCTCCGTCTGCTCGTTCACCATACCTACCTGTACAGTCAAGAACAATATCAATGTCCAACGCTTTCCACGGCAGAGCCGAGATATTCGGTTGATGAAGTAGCTGGATACTGTCGCTTCCTACTTGCAATAAATCATTATTCAGACGCACATTCCATGCAAAACGCCCATGACTGGAATCGTATTTCAACAAGTGAGCAATGCCTTGTGCATCTGCCAACTCATTGATAGCGATCACTGAAATTTCAGCTTGACGCCCTGATTCGTAAAGAGCACGCAAGACACTGCGCCCTATTCTTCCGAAACCATTAATCGCTACTCTGATAGTCATGTTACTCCCTGAATTTCTCTGTAGTTACGCAACCGCTTAGAATAACTGAGCAATGTCTGCTTGTACTGATAATTCATCACAAAATTAACCAGATTGTGACAGACAAGACATTTTGTTATCTCATTTATGCATCAAACTGAAACGGTTCAGCAACTATAAACGCAGATTACGAGAAAAAAGGAGTGATGGCAAGCGCCATTCGTCACATTATGGAGGAAAGATTGAACAAAAAAAGAGCGCATTCGCCCTAAAATTGATACGAATGCGCTTAATATGAATTACTTGCCGATTATTTCAGCAAAGCTGTTGCCTTGGCTACTACATTTTCAACCGTGAAACCAAACTCTTTGAACAGAACATCAGCAGGTGCAGATTCACCGAAAGTATTCATACCAACGATAGCACCATTGATACCAGCATATTTGAACCAGTAATCAGAGATACCGGCTTCGATAGCAACACGGGCAGAAACTGCCGCTGGCAATACCGCTTCACGATATGCAGCATCTTGTTTATCGAAAGCATCGGTAGATGGCATAGAAACCACGCGAACCTGACGACCTTCAGCAGTCAGTTGCTCAGCCGCTTTCACCGCCAATTCCACTTCGGAACCCGTAGCAATCAGGATCAATTCAGGCTGACCTGCACAATCTTTCAGGATATAAGCCCCTTTCTCGATATTCGCCAACTGTTCAGCAGTACGTTCTTGCTGTGCCAGATTTTGACGGGAGAAGATCAGCGAAGTAGGGCCATCTTTGCGCTCAATAGCATATTTCCACGCAACCGCAGATTCAACCTGGTCACATGGACGCCATGTGCTCATATTTGGCGTTACGCGCAGACTGGCAATTTGTTCGACTGGCTGGTGAGTTGGACCATCTTCACCCAACCCGATGGAATCGTGGGTATATACGAAGATGCTGCGCACTTTCATCAGGGCTGCCATGCGTACAGCATTACGGGCATATTCCACGAACATCAGGAATGTTGCGCCATAAGGCACAAAACCACCATGCAGTGCGATACCGTTCATGATGGCAGACATACCGAATTCACGCACACCGTAGTGAATATAGTTACCGTCCTGAACTTCGTTCAGCGGTTTAGAGCCAGACCACATAGTCAGGTTACTTGGAGCTAAGTCAGCAGAGCCACCCATAAATTCTGGCAGAACTTTACCGAATGCTTCCAGTGCATTTTGTGATGCCTTACGGCTGGCAATAGAAGCTGGGTTCTGTTGCAGTTTTTCAATAAATGCCTTGGACTCAGCTTCCCAGTTTGCTGGCAGATCACCGCTGGTACGACGGTTAAATTCAGCAGCCAGTTCTGGATAAGCTTGCGCATATACAGCAAATTTTTCTTCCCAAGTGGCTTCTTTAACCTTGCCTGCTTCCTGGGCGTTCCAGCCAGCGTAAATGTCCTGAGGAATTTCAAACGCAGGATGTTCCCACCCCAGCGCTTTACGGGTTGCTTCAATTTCAGCATCACCCAATGGAGCACCGTGACATTCTTCTTTGCCTGCTTTGTTTGGTGAACCAAAGCCGATGATAGTTTTGCACATCAACAGAGATGGTTTGTTTGTTTCTTTACGTGCTGCGTCGATGGCTGCTGCAATAGCATCAGAATCATGGCCGTCTACGCCACGGATAACATGCCAGCCATAGGCTTCAAAGCGTGCTGCGGTATCATCAGTGAACCAACCTTCTACCTCACCATCGATAGAGATACCGTTGTCATCATAGAACGCGATCAATTTGCCCAGTTTCAGTGTCCCCGCCAAAGAGCAAACTTCATGGGAGATCCCTTCCATCATACAGCCATCACCCATGAACACATAAGTGTAGTGACCGACGATATCATGGCCTGGACGGTTGAACTGAGCAGCTAGTGTGCGTTCTGCAATCGCAAAACCGACTGCATTGGCAATACCCTGCCCCAATGGGCCAGTTGTGGTTTCTACGCCCGGAGTATAGCCATATTCTGGATGGCCTGGCGTTTTAGAGTGTAGTTGACGGAAATTTTTCAAATCGTCAATCGAAACATCATAACCCGTCAGGTGCAGAAGGCTGTATATCAGCATGGAGCCGTGGCCATTGGATAACACGAAACGGTCACGATCAACCCAGCCAGGATTAGAGGGGTTATGGTTCAGATAATCACGCCATAGCACTTCGGCAATGTCAGCCATTCCCATTGGTGCGCCAGGATGCCCTGATTTTGCTTTCTGCACCGCGTCCATGCTCAAAAAGCGGATAGCATTAGCAAGGGTTTTACGAGTGGTCATTCTTTACTCCAAGTCGGATAAAAGCGTTAGTGAACTAAGGACTAATTTTCGCAGCGCGGCATACAAACCGCAATCATTAATACCAGGTAATTAATGCCAAATGATAAGGAGAGCTATCTTAATTTCTCCTTAACAATAATTCTTTGATTTACCCCGTTGTTTTGGTGCCCTATCGCGATCATGCGGACAACTCAAGGTATTCTTGCGCAAATAGTGAATAATTTACCAGCGTGACTTGCGCAATCGGAAGCCACGTATTAGACACGATACCCAATAGGTTAATCAAGACCCCAAAAACCCATTTTTCAGTCAAATTAGGATAATGAACAAAATTCACTTGTAATATATTTTGATGTTAACTGCAATTTTGGTGATATCACCTGTTACAGAGATACATTCCCTTGCTTATATGCTATAGCTTGCCACTCTATTGGAGAAGATAATTTCTCTATAAAAAATAGAAAAACAAAATAAAAATTTATAAATAAACTATTTATGGACAGCTATCATTATTCCATTTTTTATTTCAAATAAATTATCACCAAATATAAAAGTAACCCATAAAAATATGCCAGCAACTCAATAAAGTTTAATTATTAGGTGATAAAAAAAAGTAATTTGAATTAATGACACAAAAAGGTGAGTTTATAAATCCGCCATCATTTAAGTGTATTCAAAAATAATTAAGGAAATAACATGAAGAAAATAATTATTTTCATTTCATTATATTTATTGGGATTACAAATAACTTTTGCCAACGTTAATTCAATAAATACAAACTCTGGTTACGATCTTGCGACAGAATTAACTCAACGATATAACGACACTAGAAATAATTGTGGAGATGGGGACCATCCTGCATTTTTATGTTCAGGGATTATGTTAAGAGGAACAGTTCCTTCAGATTATTATTATTCTTGGAATCCAAGTCCACACTCACAAAGTAGCGGTGGTGTCTCATTTTCTTATTTGAGAACTGATTCAAAACTTATTACATTAGATGCTGGTTACACAAATGGTTTCATTTTTTCTCCTTATTTATCCGCTTCAGCAGCTAATAAAAAACACCCTGAAGCTCTTTGTTATTTCCCTATCAATGCAGTCTCTGCCGACAGAAATGAAAAAGGATGTGGTACTATTCCTGGTTTTCCCCGCAGTGCGCCTTGTCAACAAATTGGAATTACTACAGCTCAAGAGTGGATAGAAAATGGAAGCGATGAAATGGGTCAGTGTGGTTTTGATGTCAGCATTAAACCAGGGGCAAATCACGCTGATGCCTTCATACAGGGCGTTCAGGCACGTTTACAGCTCTTGCTGGCAATAAATAATGAGTTAATATTGGCTACCTGGCCCCAAAATATTCCCAATGAATTACCCATTGAAGCCTTTTTTTATCTTCCAGGAGGGCTTGACGGTGCACAACATGATCAAAGGGAATTTTATAATGTCACGGGGAAAATAGTGCCGATTATAAAGATAGTTCTTCCCGATAATTATAGCCAAGATGCTACTTTTACTTATAATCAAGAGGATCAAGTCATTAACAACTAAAATAAACCTAAAGGCCAAAGTCAGTTCCATTAAGAACTATCACTAAAGAAATTCAATTGATAATTGAATATGCCAGATGTTAAGTTAACTATACCAATCTAACTGCAATATGCGTGTAATTTCTCCCCGCTTCGCGGGGAGAAATTACGTTTCATATAGTATTTTAAATTGCAACTTGAAATTTAATGCGTATATATTAAATAAGCTATTCAAAATAGTAGATCATTTGAAGGGAACTCAGTCCAATTTTTGCGATCTGATTAATCGCCAAATCAAAAAAATCCCAAAATGGACTGAGTGATGCGAATCATAGCACCAATACTCAGAAATGAACGACGTCAGATGAAAAAATTTATTCATAAAACCCGGGATAAAGATTATGCTCGCCGACTCATGGCACTCTTAATGTGTAGTGGTCAAGAACTTTCGGACACATTTCTGGCCTCTTCCCATTGTCTTTCGTATTCAGCAGGAGAAATTCCCCCATTAAAGCAATGGGGACGGATTTCGTTGTAATACCGGCCAAAATAGTCGGTGATATCCCTTATGGCTTCATGAATGTCCAGATAACCTTCTGGCGGGAGCCATTCACTTTTCAAACTCCGGAATACCCGTTCCATGGGGGAATTATCGTAGCAATTACCCTTACTGCTCAGGCTTTGGATAATTTTATTTCGCCAGAGTAAGCGGCGAAATTTTTTACGCCGGTATTGACTGCCCTGGATGCCCTTCAATATGACGCGTTTCCAGTGCGTTATTCAATGCCCGGCAGACCAGCCCCGCATCCGGCGAAGAAGCGATGGCCATCCCGACAACCCGGCGGGAAAATAAATCGGTCACCACGGCCAGATAGCACCATCCCTCTGTTGTACGAATATACGTGATGTCTCCGCACCAGTGGGTATTTGGGCATACCGGTGCAAACTGTTGCCGCAAGAGATTCGGCGAAGCGGGATGGCCTTCACCAGCCGGACGATAACGGTGAGCCCCCGGTTGACAACTTTTGAGACCACATTCCTGCATTAATCGTCTGGCCTTCCAGCGTCCAACCGGCCTGCCCTCATGGGGCAATAAATGACTCAATGTGCGACTGCCTATCGCTCCACAGCTTTGGTTATACCGTTCACGCACCCGA
>NZ_JADEUF010000050.1 GCF_015163655.1 Xenorhabdus griffiniae
ATTTTAAATGGTTATAACTGTTGTTTTGATCACATAAATGTGAGTGTTTTTTTGCTGGGGGTTGATATTTTTTCATATTGGGTTGATTATAGATTTCTAAATTTTGTTGTCTTGAAAAAGAAAATATAAATACAGGCAAACACATTAAGTATAAATAAAAAATGGAAAAGCTATGAAAAAAAAACAAAAAGGCTTTGTACGATATATTATGCAAGGAAGCCTAGTTACACAAATATCTATCGGTTTAATTGCAGGGATACTACTGGCATGGTTAGCTCCTTCTGTGGCTAAATCAGCTGAATTGTTAGGGACACTTTTTGTCGGAGCATTAAAAGCGGCAGCACCTGTTTTAGTATGGGTATTGGTTATGTCTTCGATTTCAAATTATAAAGCAGGCCAAAAAAGTAGCATTCGTCCCATACTGTTCCTATATCTGTTAGGAACTTTCCTAGCAGCAATTGTAGCTGTAGTTGGTAGTATGCTATTTCCATCGACGTTGACGTTAGTAACGAATGATATTCAGGTATTACCACCAGAGAATATTATTGAAGTTCTGAAAGGGATATTGCTCAATATAGTAGCTAATCCTATTGATGCTCTTATAAATGCTAACTATATCAGTATATTAGCATGGTCAACAGGAATAGGTATTGCTTTACGTCACGGAAAAGAGTCAACTAAATTTATAGTTCATGATATAGCAGAAGCAGTAATGCAAGTTTTGCGTGTGATTATTCGTTTTGCACCTATTGGGATTTTTGGATTGGTATCTGCAACGATTGCAACGACAGGATTTAACGTTTTATTAGATTATGTGCAATTATTGTCTGTATTGCTAGGGTGTATGGTTTTCATGGCCTTAATAGTTAATCCATTAATTGTTTTTTGGAAAATTCGTCGTAATCCTTACCCGTTAGTTTTCGCTTGCTTGCGTGAAAGTGGAATAACTGCGTTCTTTACTCGCAGTTCTGCGGCAAATATTCCTGTTAATATGGCAATGTGCCGTCGTATGAATTTAAATGAAGATACTTATTCAATTTCTATTCCTTTGGGGGCCATTATCAATATGGGCGGTGCAGCAGTTACTATAACCGTATTGACATTAGCTGCTGTGAATACGTTGGGTATCAGTGTTGATCTACCAACCGCCATTTTGTTGAGCGTAGTGTCTGCTGTGGCAGCATGTGGCACCTCGGGAGTTGTTGGCGGTTCTTTATTGTTAATTCCGCTAGGATGCAGTATGTTTGGGATTTCTAATGGAGTCGCTATGCAGGTTGTTGCAGTAGGTATGATTATAGGTGTAGTGCAAGATTCTGTTGAAACTGCGTTGAATTCTTCCACCGATGTGCTGTTTACCGCCGCCGCTTGTCAGGCTGAAGAGTCTCGTATTGCGGCGAATCGGCTGGCGCAGCGTTAATTGTAAGAATAGCGGGAATAAAACGGTGATAATGAGTTGGGTATAAATTATCACCGTTCTTGCTCTTAGAATTGACGTTATATGTTAAGTGCCAATCGGGCTCCTTGAGCGATTGCTCTGCGCGCATCCAGTTCGGCAGCAATATCTGCTCCACCAATGATATGCACATTTTTTCCCATTGCCTGTAATGGTTGATAGAGTGCTTTTAAGGGTTCCTGTCCTGCGCAAATAATCACATTATCCACTTCCAGGCATTGTTGTTTATCACCACGACGGATATGCAATCCCTGATCATCAATTTTCAAATATTGAACGCTGTTTAACATGGTTACGCCTCGCATTAACAGGCTGGTTTTATGCACCCAACCTGTGGTTTTTCCTAAGCCATCCCCGACTTTGGTATCTTTGCGTTGCAGCAGATAGATTTTACGAGGAGAACGCTCGACCTGTGCACCTTCTGGCCGTAATCCTCCTCTATGCGTAATTGTCCGATCAATTCCCCACTCATGGCTAAAAGCATAGTTGCTCAAGCTGGTGCTTTGTCCGCTTTGACTCAGATACTCTGCGGTATCAAAACCAATGCCTCCCGCACCGATAATGGCGACACGTTTTCCGACTGGCCGTTTATGTTTCAATACATCAAGGTAAGTCAGCACCTTTTCATGTTCAATACCATCGATATTGGGGATGCGTGGCATGATCCCTGTTGCAATGACAATTTCATCAAACGATAAAAGTTGGTCGGTAGTTGCCGTATGGTTGAGGCATACTTCGACGCCGTTCAATGCTAACTGGCGTTCAAAATAGCGTAAAGTTTCATGGAATTCTTCTTTGCCAGGGATCTGTTTGGCGATATTAAACTGCCCGCCGATTTGGTTTTCCCGTTCAAACAGCGTGACATGGTGTCCTCGGCTGGCTGCTGTGACAGCAAAGGATAATCCCGCCGGTCCGGCACCGATAACAGCGATGGTTTTGGGGGCTTTTACAGGAGTGGCAATGAATTCCGTTTCATGGCAGGCGCGTGGATTGACCAGACAAGACGTTAGCTTGCCGACAAAGATCCTATCCAGACAGGCTTGGTTACAGCCTATGCAGGTATTGATTTCATCAGCACGATCCTGTGCGGTTTTCAATACAAATTCGGCATCAGCAAGAAATGGACGCGCCATCGAAACCATATCGGCACAGCCTTCACTGAGCACTTGTTCAGCAACCTGGGGATTGTTGATGCGGTTGGTTGTAATTAAAGGGATGCTGACTTTCCCCATCAACTTTTGTGTAACCCAGCTAAATCCGGCTCTGGGTACCATCGTGGCAATTGTTGGGATGTGGGCTTCATGCCAACCGATGCCGGTATTGATAATGGATGCCCCTGCTTTTTCAATTTCCCGTGCCAGTTGTTCTATCTCTTGCCAATTGGAGCCATCTTCCACTAAATCCAGCATAGAAAGGCGATAGATGATGATAAAACGTTCCCCTGTGATAGCACGGACCGCTTTGACAACTTCTAGTGCAAAGCGCATTCGATTTTCGAAAGTTCCCCCCCATTTATCCTGTCGATGATTGGTGCGTGTGACCAGAAACTGATTGATGAGATAACCTTCTGAGCCCATGATTTCCACGCCATCATAGCCGGCTTGTTGTGCCAGTTGCGCACAGTAGGCAAAATCCTTGATTGTCTGCCGGATGTCATTGTCAGACATTTCTTTCGGCATAAAGGGGTTAATCGGAGCTTGAATGGCTGAAGGTGCAACAGAATTTTTCTGATAGCTGTAGCGTCCGGCATGCAGGATTTGTAAAGCAATTTTTCCCCCTGCCTGATGTACCGCTTCTGTAATAAGCCGGTGATGAGGCAGGTGAGCTTCACTATTCAGGATACTTGCTCCCGCCGCAACAACGCCCTGCGGGTTTGGTGAGATACCGCCGGTCACAATCAGTGCGACGCCTCCCGCTGCCCGTTCTGCATAAAATTGGGCCAAACGTTGGGCACCGTCGGGATGTTCTTCAAGCCCCGTGTGCATTGAACCCATCAATACACGGTTTTTTAATGTGGTAAAGCCCAAATCCAGCGGTGCAAGCAGGTGAGGGTAATTGCTCATTGCATTCTCCATCAAATATTTGGTAGCTCAAGAAATATTATTGTTTTCCGTATGAAGCTAAATAGGCTAAGTGGTCGGATGAGATGATGATTAAATGTAGACAGTTCCGCCATTATTGGAACCACTTTGTTAATTGATTGTGACAAATATCATGAAATAGAGCTTCAATCGTCCCTTAATGAGAATCTATTGAGGCGAGAAATTCCTCTTATTTATGATTGTCTCATGTTTTTAACGGTGCATACTGTGAATATAAATAGCGTTCAAAATGATAGGAGTATTCCTTACCCCGCGCGCCGCGTGGGGTAAGGAACGCCAACATTTGATACTCTCAGTATGATGAAAACCTATTTATTCTTACGGAATGATGAATAATTAAGCCTTGACAGGAAACAGGCGTGAGAGAAATAAGTGGGGAGAGATGTAATTATGGGAAAAATAACAGATTGGGTGACGTTAACCGGAAAAAGTGTGACTTTAATACCTTTATCACATGACAGACATGATGAATTTGTTCGTGCTATTGAGGATGGGCAGTTACATAAGCTGTGGTATGCCAGTGTACCTGATCCTGCAAATGTCCAGGCGGAAATTGAACGTCGTTTAACCCTGCATGGCAAGGGCAGCATGTTACCTTTTGCTGTCATCAATAATGCAACGGGGATAGCGGTTGGCATGACAACTTATATGAATATTGATGCGAATATTCCCAGATTGGAAATTGGTTCTACATGGTATGCGCATTCTGTCCAACGCACAGCGATTAATACGGAAGCCAAGTTTTTACTGTTGCAGTATGCATTTGAGGAGCTGGAATGCGTTGCCGTGGAACTCCGTACCCATTTTTTAAACCATCAAAGCCGCAAGGCGATTGAACGATTGGGAGCAAAACTGGATGGGATTTTGCGTCATCACCTGCGAGCCAAAGATGGTTCAATAAGGGATACTTGCGTTTATAGCATTCTGTTCAATGAATGGCCCGCCATTAAAACGCATCTTACATGGTTAATGACGAAGCCACGTTGAGGGCATAATTGATATTTTTTGACAGGAAATTAGTCGGTTGTCAGGGATGCCTTGATATCGTTTTCCAGATCATCCAGTAATTGATAGCGGCGGCGATATTCGGCGCGTTTTTTACTGGGGATCTCATCCAACGATTTTCTTTCTATGCATGATGGTAAATGGAAATCATTATTTTCCTTTCTGACGCCACTTAGTGATTCCCAGAAAGAATTGTAATCGGCCACCATCTTATTTTTCTTTTTATACCAATAACGGATGCTACGATAGATATGAGTCTCGTTACTGGCTGCCTGGATCTGTTCACAATTCATATGATCAGCAAAACGACAAATAGCCTCAATCAACAAGCGTTTGGGGAATAAGCCATAGCACTCTTTAGTTGCATGGCGGATAATCTCCAGAGAATTATCTCCTTTAGTTGGTCCTTGTAGTGCACCAATAAAGAGTGTCTGTTTGCCATCAATCGTTAATAAAGTGAATGCACACTTGGCCAGAGTAACATTCTCCGCAGTAGTAATATAGAGAGAGAGTTCACCTTCTTTATTCAGGTTGTCCAATGCATCAATATATATCAGAAAAGTTTCATTTTTCCCTTGAATGGTTGCCAGTAAATAAGTATGAACAGAAAAAATTCGATTAATAACAGTAGATTCTAACTGTTTGAATAATATTTGATAATGATCATTCAGAGCGCCGACAATCTGATTGCGCTTAAAATTAATACTTAAGTATGGACGATGTAATTTACAAGGCCAACTGGGTTGTTTTTTCAGAATATCTAAATAATGAGGCGTTCTGGTAATGCCATTCAACAGTTTTAATGTTGAAATGGGAGTCAGAAGGCTGCGTAGTGCAAATTTAGTGCGGGTACCGGAAGAATACCAGAGTTCCCCTGGGATAATACGTTTTCCGACAAGATCAGCAAATAGCTTTATTCCTGAAGACGTAGGTTGCTGTAAGTAACTCATTAACTCAAGCTCAACAAAAGTAAAAAATATTTATATCCACTAGATTTCAAGTTGCAGCACAGTGGCAAAAGGGTAAATCCCCAAGAGCAGAGCGAACTCTGTGTTTATAACTACGTGACTAAGAGATATGGACGTAGCCAGCAAAGCTGTAACTTGAAAGGTGATGGGAATAGACAAGATGGCATTATATCATTGATTTATCAAATTCCACCCATATGTTTGCAAAATATGCATTTACTTTAATTTTATTTATAGTAAAAAGTGTTATTCTTGAAGTTAGATTGGTATATCATTTTTTTTAAATAATACCTATACCAATCGCCTTTCAAGATGAGTCTTATATCTCCCCCGCGAAGAGGGGAGATATCACATGCATCTCATTTTGAAACGCTATTTAGTTTCATGTGTAATAGAGGAAATGGATTCCCTTGTCCATCAAGCTCTGAACGAGAAAATACCTGAAATCCCATATATTGGTAAAAGCCGACGCCCTGTGTATTTTGCTCGTTGACATCCAACTCATTGATCTGTAATTCGTTAATAGCAAATTGTAATAACATCTTACCGATTCCTGTTCCTCGCGCTTGTGGCGCAATAAACAACATTTCTACTCGATGTTGATCGGTACTAATAAATCCTACGATATTATCTTGTACATCTACCGCCTTATAAACAGTGAGATGGGGTAAATAATCGTTAAGGATTTGTGGGCGTAAAATCTCTATCATAGACTTGGGCAAGAAATCATGAGTAGCAAGTACAGATGCCTCCCAAATTTGAATTAGTGTCGAAAAATCTGCTTTGGTGGCTTGTTGTATTTGCATTTCATACCCCTAAATTTTTCTGTAGTTTTCGGCTTCAGGCAGAATGTTTTTTTCAGCTATCTTGAAGTTAAAAATGATGTAATACAATATGCTGACGATTGGTCCTTAAGCACGGATGGTGTGTACTCATGACCAGCAATCAATACCAACCTCAACGAAACCAACACTGGCATAATAATTGTTCTTGTTTACTTCAGATAAGATAATCAATATACACCACATCCTAAGTGATGCATAACATGGGGCTTGAAAACCGTCGTTGATCTCAAATCGGACGGTTTTCGATGAAAACCTGGCAGAATTAAGCCATTAATGCGACCAGAACAACAAATGTTTGACGCAGACATATTGAACTCAGGGATATTCACTGAGGAGCCGCAACCATTGCATCATCATGTGAACTGGTTATTGACATAAAACTATTACTGAAATCCAAAGCGTTCAGCGATCTTGACAATGCGTTCACGGTGGTTTGGTAACATATATTCTAAATTGTTGTTAGCTTGAGCTAAAATATGCGCATCGGCAGTTTCAGGTGTACCGCCAGCTAAAGGCATTGCGGGGTCATATTCATATTCAAGTTGTATCAGCTTGGCGTGATCTTCCCCCTGAATGGTAGCAGAAAGCGCAAAACCAAAATCAATACCTGCAGTGACGCCACCCCCCGTTACACGATTGCGATCAAAAACAACACGTTCCTGTGTTGGAATCGCTCCAAAAAATGCTAGATCATCACGTACCACCCAATGTGATGTTGCACGATATCCTTTTAAAAGTCCGGCGGCAGCTAAAATCATAGAACCTGTGCAAACGCTTGTAATCCATTGGCTTTGTTCACCAATTTTAGCAACCCAAGCTAGGGTTTCTTCATCTTCCATTGCTTCAGTACTGCCCAAGCCACCGGGAACACATAAAATATCGGCAGAGTGTATATCGCCAAAACAATCTGTTGGTATGACTGAAAATCCAGCATCTGTGGCAACAGGCTCTTTTGTTTTGGCAACAAAATGCACTGAAGCATCTTTAAGGCGAGTTAGAATTTGCGCGGGGCCAGCAAAATCAAGCTGAGTGACTGCGGGATATAAAAGGAAGGCAATTTTCATATTATTCTCCAAATAGCTCATGAAAAAACTTAATGTAGAATTGTCCTACGTAAATATCAGATTGATTCAATTTTACCCCATATCAAAAAAATCTAATGCTTCGCACTTCGCGAAAAACAATCTTTTAGTCTTTAAAATCAGAAAATAATGCGCTTAATTTGTATAAAGATGGCTGCTGAAGTGATCTGTTGTGTAAGATCTTGATGACGTTGACTCATATAAAAATCGACCTATTTATTGCGAAACGTCATAACGTTCTCCTCAGGAAGAAAATGCCTGCCACTGAGGTCGGCAATAGACCAAAATAATTGTTGTTTGATCAGTGTAAATTAAGAGATGAAAAAATAAAAAAGCGCCGCAAGTTGCGACGCTTTCATATAAATCCAGTTTATTTTGTAACTAGCTTACCAGTACACGATCTTTACGGTACAAGCTCGCCAGCAGCATATAAATCGCGGTAGCTAATAACACAATGAAAAAGAAACTCATTAATCCATTGTGTTGAACCTTAAAGTAGTGTTGTAGCATAAAATGCCCTGCTACCAGTGGCCCAACGGCAGAACCGACACTGTAACTTAACAACATAACCTGGCTTGCCGCTACAATATAGGACGCATCCAGCTTGTCACAAGCAAGGGTAATCGCAATGGGATACAACGCAAAAGATGACATTCCCAAAAGAGCCAGTGACACTATCATGACAATGTAATGTTCAAAGAGATAGGTCATTCCTACGGCAAATACACCCAGTAATGACACTATTGCCAATAAAAAAGTTTTGCTCATGATGACGGACAGTTTACTGATAATGGGTTGTATGACCATTCCGCCTAGAATAATGGCTGCCATTAATACACCGACTTGATCGGCACTGAAATGACTTTGGCTGAGTGATAAAGGCATCAAACCATAGATAGTGCCCATAACAATACCCGATGTCATGCAACCAACGATCGCAGGTTTACTGAATTCAGTCATTTTTCTCAGCGATAGACTCTGGTGGTGGAGCGCAGGAGGCTGACCATGACGCACGAATAATGGAGGCAAAATTGCGACAAACAGCAGTGCCGAAATGACCATGAAGGGGATCGTTCCCTGCGTGCCAATAGGCCCGATCAATAATTGCCCTAAAGTTGTTCCACCGTAAAGAGACGTCATATAAAAACTCAGACGTCTGGCACGTTCTTTGGAGTTGTCACCGATCAATAACCAGGATTCGACCACGACAAAGATACCGGCAACGGCCACACCAGCAATACACCGTACAACTAACCAAATTTCTTTATTTGGAAAAAAAGGCAAGACGATAACAGTCGCTGATAAAAGCAACAAAAAAACAATGAATGAAAGGCGGTGACCTATTTTGGCGATAACAGGCTCAATCATCATTGAGCCAATTAATAAACCGGCATAATAAGCACTGGCTAACCAACTGGCATAAACCGTATCAATGCTGAAACTTGCCATCGACAGCGGAATTAAGCTCATTAGGTAACCAGAAGCAATGGCAAAAACAGTCAAGCCGGCGACAGGTACAAATGCACTGTCACTCTTGCGCAGCAGTTTCACTACTGTCGTCTCCACATAAAAAAATCAGCCAAATGCGCTGCTTTTCATCACGTTTTTGCCGAATGGCGGTCATGATATAGGCCAAGGACTGGAATATATCTTGGTGATTTAAGCAGTAGGTAAGTCACTCAATAACCTTGAGTGGTGCGGACTATAGCCCTTTCTCACAAAGAGATACAACGAGAAAAACTGATACTTATGAATGAAAAGATTTATGGAGAAAATGGCTATGTAAATTCGAGGGCAAAGCACGTAGGAAGTGAACATCATCAAAATAAAAATCTATTTAAAATAAGCAACATGCGAATATTAGAATGTTTTCCCTGAATGTGGAGATGAAACTGTCCTTAGTAAAAAAACAAGCGTAAGCACCATAAAATTGCTGATTTCCTTGAGGTTTTGTTGGATGTAAAAATATTCCATCCCCTTGCGATTAATGTTTTTGAAATAGCATTATTTCACTAAATTAATTTCTTGTTGAAATTATCTAGACCTGTGTTATGCTTTCATTATAGGGAAGTAAAATTATATTTTTCTCTTAAGGATTATTGAGTGTGTTTGTGAGTCTTTTATTTTCTAAAAGGCCCAGTAAAAAAAATAAATTAATAAATAATTTTAATTTATTGATGAGCTGGTATTTGGAAGGTTATAAAATTTCGTAATAATAAAAATAACTTTTAATAAATTTTAACAACCTTTATCTTTTATATTAAAACTGACTTAATAACTATTCTGTTTGGCATGTAATCAGAAAATAATTTTAAGTCTCCAAATTAATCTTTCTCGATTCATAAATCTAGGGGGATATTATGAACAAACTAGAATCCTCTTTGTTTTCTGAAAAAGGACTGAAATTTATTGATTCTTTAGAGTCTTTATCTAAAGAATCAGCAAATATGTTAAAGAACAAAACGACAAATGATTCGATCGTAAAGCCTTCGGAATCATCTACACATATATATAAAGCTTTTTTGGAATTAACGAGTTACGTCTTTTATTATCAATTTACTCTAAGTCTTGATGGAGGGAAAACTTTTTACGGAAAAGCAGGAGGATTGGGATCTCCGGGAAAAGGAGAATTTTCCGGTGAGTTTATCTTCGGCGTGGATGATATTAATATCATTTATCAGAATGCAACAGGCTTTATTGCAGTTGTAACACCTATCACTATTAATATAGGTTTTGCAGATTCATCTTTAGATAAATTGGCCCAGTTTAACGGTAGCGGATTAGGAACGATATCTGCCACAATTACAGGGGGGGGTTATTGGAAATAATATACAGGAAATTAAGTGATAACTCTTTATTTTAGATATAAAAAAGGCTTCATTTGTGAATTGATAATCGTTGCCAAAACATAAATCAAAACCACGCTGTAATGAAGCCTATCTTTCTGTTTCAGTCTATTTAAGGCGAGTCATTTCTTCAATGGCGCGATATTTTCCGCCGCGTTTCCTCGGTAAATCGGGTAATCATCTTTACGAAAGTAACATCCAGACTCAGTGTGATAAGGAACATGGTTCGTAAATCGAATGGATTGAAACAAATACGGCCATAAATTTTTAGACAAAAGGCCAACCATATAGTGGCCTTAAATTTCTTAAATTAATTCCAACGACGGATCACCATCGAGGTATTAATTCCACCAAAGGCAAAATTATTGCTTTGGATAAATTCGGTTTGGATTTTACGAGGCTGGTGCATAATGTAATCCAACTCACCACAATCGGGATCAATTTCGTTGAGATTGATTGTTGGAGCAAACCAACCTTCATTCATCATTTCCAGGCTTAACCATGCTTCAAGGGAACCACACGCCCCCAGCGTATGGCCGAAATAGCTTTTTAGTGAAGAGATAGGTGTTTGATTGCCAAAAATATTGGCAGTCGCTTGGCTCTCTGCTACATCTCCCCGATCGGTTGCAGTACCGTGAGCGCTGATATAACCGATGTCGGCTGGCTGTAAGCCCGCGGATTTCAGTGCCATTTCAATGCATATCTGCATGGTTTCCGATTTTGGTTGGGTGATATGGGAAGCATCACAGTTAGTGGCAAATCCGATAATTTCGCCATAAATCTTGGCACCACGTGCTTTGGCGTGATCCAATTCTTCAAGGATTAATGTCCCCGCACCTTCACCAATCACCAATCCATCGCGGTTAACATCAAATGGAGAAGGTGTGGTCTTCGGTGTTTCGTTCTTCTGGCTGGTAGCGAACAGCGTATCAAATACTGCCGCTTCGGATGGACACAACTCTTCAGCACCACCTGCGACCATAACAGTTTGATAACCGTGGCGGATGGCTTCCCACGCGTACCCAATCGCCTGACTACCAGATGTACAGGCACTTGAGGTTGGGATCACGCGGCCGCGCAAGCCAAAGAACAGACTCGTGTTGACTGCCGTGGTATGGGGCATCATTTGCACATAGGTTGTGCCTGTGATGTTATTGGTGTGTTTTTCCGTCAGCATGGTGGCAAATTCGCTGACAGGTTTGGTGCTGCCCGTAGAAGAACCATAGGCAATCCCCGTTTCCCCATTGGTTAGTATTGGATCATTAAGCAAGCCTGCCATTTCTAAAGCGAGTTCTGTGGCGCGCGTTGACATCAGGGAAACACGTCCCATAGAACGAATGCGTTTGCGGGTATAATGTTCGGGTAAAATAAAATCCGTAACCGGCGCCCCAAGATGGGTATTAAGCCCATCATATTCTGCCCACGCAGGCATCTGTTGCACGGCATTAATGCCCGCTTGCAATCCCGCGGAAACAGATTGCCAATTGTGCCCCAATGCGGTGATGCCGCCCATTCCTGTAATCACTACCCTGCGGGGCTGGAATAGCGCATTGTGGTTCATAGCATTCCTCCGTTGATTGAGATAACTTGACGGGTGACATATCCCGCAATATCAGACATCAGGTAGCTGGCAAGACCAGCCACTTCTTCCACTTGTCCGATACGTTTCATTGGGATCATGTTCATCGCTTCTTTCAAAGCCACTTCTTCCATTTGAATCATATCTGTCCCAATCAGGCCGGGTGCAATACAGTTCACAGTGATTTTTCTTTTCGCCAATTCGATTGCCAGCGCTTTTGTTGCACCGATAATTCCTGCCTTAGCTGCGCTGTAATTGACTTGTCCGCGGTTGCCCATCAAACCAGATACGGATGATAAGGTGAGGATACGTCCTCCCTGACGTAAGCCGATCATTGGCATGACGCAAGGATGGATAACATTGTAGAAACCATCTAAATTGGTATGAATGACACTGTCCCAGTCATTGCCTTCGAGGGCTGGGAAAGCACCATCTTTGGCGATCCCTGCATTGCAGACGATGCCATAGTACGCGCCGTGGGTTTCGATGTCTTTTTCCAGCTTTTCACGGCAGCTCGTTCGATCCGCAACATCAAAATTCAGGATACGGCCACTGCCTCCATTTGCCTGAATGTGTTCCAGTGTCTCTTCTGCACCTTTAGCATCGCGGTGATAATGCACGATGACAGTAAAACCATCTGCTGCCAGTCGGCAGGCAATTGCCCTGCCAATCCCTTTACTGGCACCGGTCACTAGAACTGAACGCATTATGCTACTCCATCCTGTTTATTTATGAGTTGTGTGAGTTCTGTTTTGTTAGGTTGGTAGGTACTCAGTCGGCCTGTCACCAGTACAGTGCCGTTGCAACTGATTTCACCTTCGAAACTGCCAAATTTTTCATCTTGCAGTAATAAATTCATCTGAATATCTAATACACTACCTGGTGTGAAAGTAGGGACTTGGCACCGTATCGCACGCCCCCCCAATAACATGCCCAATGTGGAATCTTCCTCTTTTCTTTCCTTGCGATGCCAGCCAGACCAGACACCAATGGTCTGGGCCATGATTTCAATGGCAAACCAACCCGGCATATGGCCTTCTGCATTGAGAAAAGGAGATAAAACCCCATCCTGGTTGACCGTGACCTGACAATGGACATGATTGCTGGATACGTTGATCACTTTTTCCAGTAATACCATGGGGGCTTCATGCGGGAGATAACGATCTATCGGTAAGTAGTCAGACATTATACTACTCCCAATATCAGGCTGGTATTGTTGCCACCAAAGGCAAAAGAATTTGACATGACAATCGGTTTTTTTAGTGGCTGTGATTGGGTTAGCAAGCCACAAGCAGGCAATGAGCTATCAATACTGGAGCGTGAAAAATCTTGTGCAGGCAGTGGTAAATTACGTGTTAACAGTAACCAACAAAGTCCCGCTTCACAGGCACCTGCGGCGCCAAGGGTATGACCGGTTAAAAACTTCGTAGAACTGCATGGTGTGTTTTCACCGAAAATCTGATTGATAACCATTGCTTCCATCTGATCATTCAATTTCGTGCCTGTTCCGTGCAGGTTAATGTAACCGACATCGGCTGGAGAGAGTCCGGCATTTCCCAGTGCCATAGTGATAGCTTCAATGGCGCCTTTTCCTTCAGGATGAGGGGCTGACATATGCCATGCGTCGCTTGATTCTCCTACGCCGAGTAAGGCTATCGGCTGGGGTTCCCGTGTTAGCAGCAGCAATGTTGAGGCTTCTCCAATGGTAATGCCCTGGCGATCCTCACAAAAGGGTTCACATAAGGTTGGGGAAATGGATTCCAGGCTATTGAACCCATTGATTGGCATACGGCTCAATGTATCCGCCCCACCAACAATGGCGACATCCACCAGTCCCATTTCAATTAGACGTTGGCCACTGATAATCGCCCGTGAACTGGATGAACAGGCTGTAGAGAGGGTAAATGCTGGCCCATCAATACGCAGGTAATTAGCAAGAAAGCGGGAAGGATCGCCCAATTCTTGTTGGTAATAATGGTAATGCTCATCGGATTGCTGATGAGTTGTGCGGCTGACATGCTGATCACCTTCGTCGAGGCCAGATGTGCTGGTTCCCATAATGACAGCAATGCGTTCTCGCCCATAGCGAACGATGGCTTCGTCTACTTGTGGTTTTATTTGCCTCAAGGCAGCCAGTAACAACCGGTTATTACGGCTGTTATGTTGCAACAGGCTGTCAGGGATGACGGGAAGCTCACCGTCAACGCCGCCCAGACAGCAGGTTTTATCAGGTTGTAACCAGCCTGTGCGATCATACATGCCAGGTGCTTGGTTGAGCGAAAGATTCTGCTCAATCTCATCCACATTATTGCCTAAGGCATTGAGCATACCCACGGCAGAAATATAAATCATGTTTTACTCTTCCAGATGCTGAATGGCGATGTCGTAACCGAAAACGAATTGTTGGACGCGAATCGGGCGTCGTTTGCCATTTTGGGTATCATAATGAATTTCTGTGATTAATTTTTCTTTTTTATCATTCAGTTGGCGGAGATTACCGCTGTCTTTGAGCCGCCAACCATCGGGCAGACGGCTCTGCCAGGCGGAAATCGGCCAGTAACTGAGCATAATATCGGCCAGGACTTGGCTGGCAGGGGGAAGTTCCGGCAAGATAATGGATTGTTCGGTATGAATGCCATTTTTATCGTAATCTAATTTGAACAATCGGATACCCAGCGAAGACAACCCAGCCAGTGACAGATGCTGTTCATTGGCAGTAAGCAGCACAATCAATGATTGCTGTTTGCCTTTTACTGTGGCTGTTAACAGTTGTTGTTCACTAATGGCTGGCGTTATGGCCGGTTTGGGCAATAAAACACGTACACCGGGTTTCAGCCAAGCACTGGGTGTACTGTTTTGCGGAGCGTTTGTACAAGCTGCCAGCAGGCAGGCCAGAGACAGGATGAATAACCGTATCATGATTGTTTTTTCCTTTTTTGGCGTTTCGCTATTGCCAATGGTGATAGCAGGAAAGCCGTTAAAATCCCGCTGCATAATACGATACCAAAGCCACTGATTGCCTGGGTGCTACTAAACATCAACATGCCTAGTGTGAGCAAGGAAGTACACATTGCTACACTGATCGCCAGTAGAGAGGTCAGCGGGGTGCCACGAGGATTACTGAAAAACAGGGTGTAGTTGATGCCAATGCCAAGCACGAGAACCAGAGCTAATATTGAAAATAAGTTAAGGCTATGACCACTAAAACCGAGAACGGCCAGTCCACAGCCAAGGGACAGTAGTGATGGCAATATGCTGATGACACCACGACGCGGGCCAAGCCGCGCTATGTAACTGAGAGTGATCAGTATGACTGAACCTGTCAGCAACCAGCCAAGTAGGGTTCGATAAAACTGAAACATCTCATCGAAAGCCAGTTTGCGATCAATCCAACCCACTCCTTCCTGATTTTCTGCTAATTGGCGCATCAATACACTGTTTTTAACGCCATTGACGGGAAGCAAAACGCCACTGTGACCATTTGGCAGAGTTATCCACATCAAACGCCAACCTTCACTGACGACACTATTGAGCCAGTCATTCGGCGTGACAGTCATAGCGTGAATATCGGGCTGTTTCACTATTAAACCGGCTTCTGTCAGGCGAGTAACGATATTGGGTGTAGCCTCCTTGAGCAGAGCCAGATCCTTATGTTGCTGAGCAAGAGAGGAGAGAGGGAATCGTTGGTAATGACTGATATTCCCTTGCTGTTTTTCTGCATCTAATGTGGGAATAAAGGATTCCAGCCGTTGCAATGTCTGTTCTGCATTATCACCGTAAATAACGAACCATTTTTGATCACTTCGCTGTCCGGTTAGCACTGCAATGCGCTTTTCCTGTTGATGGATCTCCTGTGGCAAAGCCTGTAATTGGGCAATGTCATCATTGATTTGCAAACGGGAAATTCCCAGTACGGCAAAAATCGCCAATATTGTAGGAATTCCCATATAAAATAGCCGATTGTGTCTCCATATTGCTAGCCACCGCATGAGCATGAACATCGCCGGAATCGGGCGCACGGGCAGGTTTTTCGCAAGTTGCGGATACCAACAGACGACAGTCAAACAGGATGCGGTTAAACCTGCGGCAGCAAATACAGCCAATTGGCGCAGGCCTGGAAAAGGTGCACATATCATGATGAGATAGGCAATGACGGTTGTTGCCAATGCCATTAATAAGGCAGGCAAAACCTTCTGCATACTTTGCCACGATGTCACTTCCTGACCATGTACCATGCGCTCTGTGAGATAATAAGTAGCGTAATCAGCAGAAATGCCGATGATACTGATGCTCATTACCAGCGTCATGAAATGAAGTTCGCCAAAGATCCCCAAAGTCACGACAGTACCTGCCAGGGCGCCGATACTGATGGATAGCACACACAGCAATAAAGGTTTCAGGGAGCGAAAAACACCATAGATGAGTAGCAATACACCGAGCACTGTGGCGCTGCCCAATGTTGAAATATCGTGTTTTGCCTGCTGAGTGGCGTAATCGCTGTAAAACAGAGTGCCCCGTGAAATCACTTCGCTACCAGGAAATCGGGCTTCCAGAGACCGCTGTAACTGACTCAATCTAGTGACAGCATGATGGCTTTGCTGCATATCAAAGGAAGCGCTTTTTAGCTCCCCGCGAAGTAAATACCAGCTTCTGCCAGCATTATCTTTGGCAACTAACCAACCATTCTGGAGTCTCAACTGGCTGGATGTCTGCTGGAGTGCCAGTTGTGATCCCCTGACTAGCATCAGGGGATCATTATTGAGTTCTTGCCCGCTGACACCAGAGAATGCGGAGTAAACCTGAGACAAGATCCAGTTTGCCTGTTGATTGCCACCCTCTTTCAGTCTGTCACGGGTAACAGGATCGAGCATTGCATTACGGTGTTCATAGTAAAAACGCCCCCATGCTTGCTGTTGCTCTGCGGTCATTGGTCCTTTGACATTGGTTAAAAATGGTGTTTTTTGCAACTGCTCCAGCCAGTATTCAGCGGGGGCGATATCCTCGTTTTTTGTAGGGCTAACCATCCACACTAATTGGCGATCAAGACGTTGCATAAACTCTTCTTGCAAGGCGGGTGGCATGTTTCCGGTACTTTGTGCAGGCAATAACGCTAATACGCTGGTAGACAAGCGAGATTGAGGTAACAAGATTACCAAAAATATCAGCAAGATAGAGCATATTAACAGCCAGAGTAGTGCCAGTCGACGTGGCTCAGAATTTGAAGTATTGCTCTTCTTCATGACTCAGCGTCTCTGGTGTTAATTGGTGGTGGCTAAAAGAGAGTTCTGTACGATCACCCTGGCGATCGGTCAATAAAATAGCATCAAGGTGAGTTTGGCCGTTGAGCGTAATTGCCGTGAACAGTTTATCCAAAGGCGACGTTTTCGGCGTCAGTATTAAGCGCCATTTTTCCTGCCCAAGATCGCTAAATTCGATGTTGAAATTTTCTTCCAGTACAGCCCGATCAGCTTGAAAAAGAGCCCGCATCAAGTGGTTGAACTGAAACAGTTGTGGATTGGAATCAGCGGTGATCACCTGGGGTGTTTGCCCAGACATGATTTGCACCATATGGTTGTCATCCAGTAACAGCGTCAGTGGAAACGGTTTTTGTTGATGCCACCATAGCCCTTTATGCTGTGAAATCAGCATTTGACCACTGGAAGACAGGGGATGAGGAATACCCTGGATTTGCCTTATTTGTGTGAAGTTCGCTCGCACAATAGGTTGGTGTGCAAACCGCTGTTGTAATTCCTCAAGGGTAACAGCATATGACGTATTATTGATAATAATGAAAATTGTTGTCAGAGACAGCAGTATCCAGCGCCATTTTTTCACGGCTTGACTCCCATACGTTCGAATAGAATATTTGGGCTGACAAAGCTCATTTCTTGTGTTTCTTTAGAAACGGCAACCTGAATGGTGTAGCCTGCGGTTGTTTTTTCGCCGCTGGCTGCATCAAAAACTTGATAGGCAATTTTCAGGCGGTTTTCAAACTCTTCGATGGAAGCTCTGATGCGTATTTTTTGTTCAAATAGCACGGGGGCACGGTATTTGATTTTGGCGTCAACAATAGGCCAAACATAGCCGGACTCACGCATTGCTTGATAACCATAATTGAGTTGGTTCATCAGTGCTTCACGGGCAATTTCAAAATAGCGAAAGTAATTTCCATGCCAAACAACGCCCATGGGATCAGCATCATGAAATGGCACAGTGAGTTCAACCTCGGCGGTAAAACGAGGATCAGTCAGCATTTTTTATTCCTTATTGGGTCGGGCAGACGGTAATTGCCAAAAATCGAAAAAGTTAAACCAATCGAGCGGGGATTGCAGAGCATAATGTTCCAGTCGGGAAGCGTAGCGATCTACAGCTTGCTGTAACGCTTGTTCTCTTTGTTTACGTGGCAGTTCCAGAGGATTGGCAAAGTGCTCACAATAAATTTTGAATTGGTTCTTTTGCCAAAGCGCAAACATCAACAGCACTGGACAGCGTAACACGGAAGCGAGGATAAACGGCCCTTGCGGAAAGGGGGCAGAATGACCAAGAAATTGGCTCCAGACAACGCGTTGAGTGTTGCCTCTAGAGGGATTAACGGCAATCCGATCACCGACGATGGCAACCCATTCGCCAGCGTCAATTTTTTCTTTCAACATAATGGCGGTATCAGCGCCTACATCCGTGACAGGTAATAAATTGATCCCTGCTTGTGGTGAAATTTCTGCAATGATCTGTTTAAAACGTTGAGCGTGTTCGGTAAAAACCAGTGCATTGATCGTCTGTTTACCCGCGTGTTGTGCCAGTGCCCGGCAGACTTCAATATCGCCTAAATGTGAAACCAACAGCAGTTTCCCACCTGAGTCGCCATCCAAGAGCGTTTGTTCTGCACCCTGCGCAAATTCAATATCTTTTCCCCATTTCAGATCACCACGCCAGCTTGCAATTTTATCCAACATAGCTTTGCCAAAACGCAGGTAGTGGCGATAGCTATCAAGACCTTGTGGAATAGCCATGCCTTTATGCTGCAAGGTCTGTTTTAGCCGTTCAAGGTATTGGCTGGATGCCTGACGCTGTGGACCACCCGTTCCCCAAAAATAACCAACAACAGGGTAGAGCAACCACTCAAAAGGCTTGCGTCCGAACCATCGATAGATCGCTAGCATGAACTTCATGCCAAGTAATCCTTTGCGTTCTTGGATATCTGACCAATGACGGTGATTGTGCGACAATCGTTTACGCCATAATAGTGAAGGAATGCGCGGTAGCATGCCGAAGAACAGGCGGGTGTGCATCCATGAGATGCTGAGGTTATCTTTCAAGGCATCGAAATGGGATAAGCCATTTTCAGGATAAATAACTTTTGTTGGTACAAATACACTTTCTGTTCCTTGCCAATAAAGTCGCACCATGATTTCGATATCAAAATCCATGCGACGACCGACTTCTTTGTTAGCTAACAGTTGTAGCGTCGGTGCCAGTGGATAGACACGAAAACCACACATACTGTCTTTAATGGACAAGGAAAGTGTTTCCACCCAAACCCAGAAATGGGTGATATAGCGCCCATAAAGGCGGGATTTGGGTATGGAAACATCATACATAGGGTTGCCGGAAATTAAGTGCTCGGGATACCGCTGTGCTTTTGCCAAAAACAGGGGAATATCTTCAAGACAATGTTGTCCATCGGCATCAATTTGTAAAGCATGGCTATACCCTGAATCCGCGGCTGCCCGCATGCCTGCTATGACGGCACCACCTTTGCCCTGATTATGTGCAAGGCGGATAAGTGTTACATTAGGAGTGGACTTAGCTAAATGTTCAAGGCGATGTTGAGTATCAGCTTCACTGCCATCATCTACGATAAAACAGTGGAGATGATAAGAGGATAATCTTTCCAATACCGCAGGCATGGTTATGCCGTGGTTATAACAAGGAATAATCACACAGGGCGTAATCGTATTCACACTCAACGACATAGCTTTATTTTTCCCTGGCTTGCAGTTTGGCCTTCGCTTCCGTTCTGGGCGGTTACGTCATAATGGAAGGTCAGCAGGTGTTTTGTTTCGTCCCATTTGATTTTCAATAGCAGTTTATCGCCTGGTTGCAGGGGAAACTGGAATTTCACCATTTCAATTGAAGAAAAAGACCAGTCCGGTGCTAGCAGGGTTTGGGCATAATGCATGACCCAATCGATTTGAGCCATTCCCGGCAGAAGTGGTTGAATGGGAAAATGTCCCCGAAACCAATCCAAATCGGGATCTAAAGACAGTTGTACAACGACCTCATTTGGAGCAGGTTGCTCGCGGTGAATTTCAATGGGTTTCATTAAATAGTTCCTGTAATGCAGGCCATGAGCGCTTGCTTTGAGCATTCAAGGGAATGGCTTCGACGACTCGCCAATAACGTGGCAATGCGACAGGCTCCAGCCAGGGCTTTAATTGGTGACGCCAATCTTGTGACAGTTTACGAATTCCTTGTTGCTGATAACGTTTGTCGGCTTCATGATCTAAAACGACGACCGCACCAATGTTATCGCGTCTACCTCGATTAACAGGTAATACAGCAGCGTCAGTGATCCCAGAAATCTCACACAAACGGCGCTCGATTTCTGACAGGGAAATGCGTTTCTCTTCAATTTTTACCAGACGATCCCGACGCCCTAATAAAGCAAAATTACCTCGGTCATCAAAGGCAAATTGATCGTCCAAAACCAGACCAAAAGGCTCAGAAAGAAGAGGGGAATAGACGCGCACATGCTTTTCTTTATCTTCCTGGAGTGACACGCCTGCAAAAATTGTCCAGACCTCATTGTCCGTTTTACGGCTTCGCCAGGCCATGATACCTGTTTCGGTGCAGCCATAAATTTCATAAGTAGGCGTGTTGAGCCACTGCATTGCTCGTTTCGCATCGGAAAAATGCAAAGGCCCACCCGCAGAAACAACAAATGTGCAATCAGGAGCGGGGAGTTTTTCATCTAGTCGTTGCAGAAAGGCAGGGCTACTGATTAGTGCACAATGTGGGCTATTGGTCAGTTGCTCAGGAAATTCCACCATTTTGCGATCGAATGGTAAACCCAATGACATGGGAAGCCAGATGCGGAACGTCAAACCATATAAATGCTGGTGGCTGACTGAAGCTCTGACCACGCAGGATTGCAACTTATCTCCCCATAACGAAGCCAGCCACTGGGATTCAAGATCCATGACGGCAATGGGTTTGGACACTTGTTGGGGAATACCGGTAGAACCAGAAGTGAACATCACCAAAGTGGCATCCGGTGAAATGGCTGGCAATGTGATGTTACATGGAGTTTGTTCGCCAGTATCAATTTCCGGGTTAGACGATGTGACCTGCCAGCAAGGACAGGACAACGTCAGGGGTAAGTCCGTCAACACACCATCAAACAGGGACTGCTGCTCCTGTAATTGCGCTTCGCGGCAATGACCGGGAATAACGGGAGTTTTGCCAGCATGAAGTGTTGCCAGTAGTGCGACACAGAAGTCATAACTATCGTCAAAACAGAGAGCCAGGCGGGAAGCTGTGTGTTTTTGATCTTCTTGGTGCAGGTTTTTCAGGCGTAAATATAACGCGGTCACATCCTGGCGAAATTTATTCAGTCTGATAGCGTGATGGCCCCAACTGACTAACCGGTTGGGACAATTATCCTCTGATAGCCATTGAGATAGGGGTTGTGCTTTCATCATTTTTTTACCCGTTGGCGTACCAGCCATTCAATGGAAATGAGCAATCCAATTAATAGATAACTCACCATTCCGTTCCACAATGCCCATAGGGGCATATCGTTATACAGGCAGGTTCCCAGTGACACTGCACCATTGAACAGAAAGAACAGACACCAGATATACGTAACTTTACGTGTATAGATAATGCCCTTTGGCGGCAAATCAGGTTCTTTGATACGCGCCATCCTTTCAATGATAGGTGGCCCGTAACGTAATGAACTGCTAAACAGAATCAGTAAAACGGCATTAACGACTACAGGGTAGTACATAAGAAGTTGGTGGTTGCGCAGAAATAAGCTGGCTAGCCCCAACGTTATTCCTGCGATGGATAATATCCAGCCAATTTTTTGCTGCCGGTGAATCTGATGTTTGCTTGCTAATAAGCGCAAAACAAAAAACAGAATAATGACAATCAACATGGCATGAAATTGTCCATAGTTAACCATCGCCCAGACCAAGAAAGGCCAGGCGATTAACATGACGGTATTGGCAATACGGAGCAATAAAAGCAACGGACTCAATTAACTACCCAAATGTTTTCTGATTATTGTTCTTGCAACAATTGTTCTACGGCATCCACGACGTCCTGTACGGTGCGTACAGATTTGAATGTTTCGGGTTTGATTTTGCGCCCAGTTTTCTTTTGTAAATGTACAACCATATCAACGGCATCAATGCTATCGAGTTCCAAATCCTCATAAAGTCGTGACTCGGGTGTAATGTCTTCGGGAGACAGTTCAAACAACTGAACTAATAATTGGGAGACTTCCTGAAAAATTGCTTGTTTTTCCATGATAACACCTGTTCTTATGCTTGCTGTAACTGGATGTAGGCGGCTAATGTGGCGACAGAAGTGAAGTGTTGACGCATTTCTTCGCTTTCAGAGGATAATACGATGCCATAACGATTTTTTACTGCCAGCCCTAGTTCCAGAGCATCGATTGAATCTAAGCCTAAGCCGTCGCCAAACAGAGGGGCATCGGTTTCAATTTCCGCAGGTGTAAGATCTTCCAGATTCAGGGTATCTATAATTAATTGTTTTATTTCAATATGTAACTTTTGCATCATCGTATCCGACATCTATTAGTTTGATGGTGTTAGTAATTGAGTCAGCTGGCGATTAAGTTGGCGGGCAGCGATGGTATGCCCTTTTTCTGTATCAACAGCAAAATTTTCATTGGTGAGGTGTTCACCAATAGTGATCGTATAAATAGGTTTTTTCGGTGGGATTTGATACCACTTGCTTTTTTTATCCAGCATCTTCTGGCTGCAAGTAATATGTATTATCCGTAAATCGCATTCACATCGCACCGCGATATTGGCGGCTCCACGTTGTAGTGAAATAGGCTGGCCGGGTGTCGTGCGGGTTCCTTCTGGGAAAATCAAGATATTGTGACCAGAAGCCAGTCGTTCGCGACAAACAGGAAGTAAAGTTTCTGCATCACTGTTAATGGGGTAACGTGCAGAACGAATGACGCCGCTGACAAAGGGATTGCGCAGTAATGCTGATTTTACAATGCAATCTACGTCTGGCAATTTCGATGCCAGGATAACGTAATCCAGCAAAGTAGGGTGATTAGCAACAATCAAGCAGCCTTTATCCGCCCTGATTTTATCCAATCCATTGAAATGGTAATCCAGCACCCCCAATTTTCTGGTTAAAAAAAGGAACAAACGAAAACTAAATGAAATGCTATGGCGTGCAAGGTAGCAGCGTTTATTGTCATTACGTTGGAAAACCAGCAATAAATTAAACCAAATAAGAGAGAGCAGTAACCCGCCTGCGCCAAACAGGATAAAACAAAATCCGGTCATGAGCAGACGCCAGAGCCAGTTAATGCGTTCAGTAATATTGACGGAAATCTTCTTCATCATCTTATCGGCTCCAATGCCACTGGCAATGATCCCCTGCAACAGAGAAATTCTGTTCACCTCGTAACCAGCCATGAAGAAACTGGAGACTTTGAGGAAGACTTGGTTCTGTTTTCGCCGAAGATTGTTTTGCACAACGCAAACCAGTGCCTTGCTCCAGCAGCAGGGCGACCGCAAATGGATAGGTTGGGGTATTGGCATCGATGACATTGTGATAAAAGCTGGGGATCTCCCCCTCAAAATCGACAAGCAAGACTTTACGATGACCGGCATGAAGCAGTGTCAAAGCTTCAAATAGCCCTTGCTGGAAACTGTCAATACCGGCCGAAACGGAAGAGGAAACCAGAGGGGCCTTCGCGACAATAGTTAAGTTGCCGGCAGCGGAGTTATGAACTGACATGGCAAAATTGGTGGGAGAAATATTCTCTTTTTGCGCAAGGTCCTGCAATATTTGATAATTACGTTCTAACTCGCCATGACGGCTGGTATAAACAATGGCATCGACTTGATTGCGACGCAGGATACTCAAACCACAATCCACGCCAAGACGACTGCCAGAGCTTAAGCGGCGAGCTGTCATCATCGGTAATTGGTCACATTTTTGTAATGGACGTGATTTATCAATAGTGGCCGGTAATGTTGCGGACCATTCTAGCCACTCTTCAGTAAGAGAAAGGCTAGGAGCGATGGCTTGCCAGTCTGTAATATCCAATGTCAATTTCATGAAATACCGTTTGTTACTGTTTTTTTGCAGATCAATAATGTGTGGCCCAAACCCAACTGATCAATTTGGTTTTCTATAATCAACCCAGTCTTATTGAGAAATTGGGTGAAATCATTAATGCTGTAAAAATGACTATTGCCATTTGCTATACAAGTAAAATCAAGCGAGGTGGCATTAAGGTTCTGTGGGTAAGTTGTTATCCGATAACATGTCAACAGGATAGCCGAAAATACGATCAGCCATTCCCGGGTTGCGTACATTTTCTTTAGCTAATTTTATGTGCTGGGGTAAATCCAGAATAGTGACGCTGACTTTACTGTCATATTGGCAACAGCGCAATGCCCATTTTTCTGTATTGTCACCAATATCATAAATCACTTTAGGCTTTATGGAGAAAACCGTTTTTAATGCTGCATGAAAGGCGGTATCAGAATAAAAATGGTCAAATGTGAACCAACTTGTTTTCGCCGGTTCGGGTATTGACTTAAGGCAGGATAAATAGTTGACCATTCTCCAAACACTTTTAATCCAGCAGGCATATATCCAGATATCCGACATGTCTATAGTTCAGAAAGCAGATTAACAAATTAAAACCTATCACATCAGATGGTTAAATCAACTGGGATAGGCTCTAACGTGGATGTTTATTGATTAGCCAGCAGAGCTAAGTTTAACTGAATGTCTCTATCCAGGTCATCGACCCAACGATTATAGTTGCGGTGAATTTTTCCATCACTCTCTCTTAATTTATGACTATCGACATAATTGATGACGTAGTTTTTGGCGGTATAGTTGATGCGTATTTGCACGTCATACTTACGATTTTTCCGGAAACCTTCAATAAGCCCAGGAGAAATTTCGGTCATTACCCATTTGTGTTCCTTACCTGCTTCAAAAATGGCTTTTCTTACGTGAGTCAGTGAATTCTCCTTTATCATGGTGGTTTGTGGCGTTAATATGAGTGCGGTACGAGTGCAACCTGCAAGGGAGACGACGCAAGCCAGACTGATTAGTAGCTTATGTGAAGTTTTCATTATTTCTCTCGTGTTAAATTAAGACAAAATAGATTGTGAAATAGTTACGTTGTGCAGAATAGTTTAAATAAATTCCCACAATACTGCTACACTTATCACTTCATTGTATTACTGAATGTTGTTCGGTTTTATCTCTGCTTTTTATTTGTCTTTAGGATTCATTAATTGCAGTTGTATAAATAGCGTTTCAAAATGATAGGAGTATTCCTTATCCCGCGCGGGGTAAGGAGCGCCAACATCTGATACTCTCAGTATTATGAAAACTTATTTATATAGGTATTTATCCTGTTAATTTAAAATTGAATGGTTAAATATTGAACTTTTATTTTTATATTGGTTTTACAGATGCTTATAT